>NZ_WWSA01000017.1:0-63238 GCF_009875615.1 Dorea sp. BIOML-A1 | reverse complement strand
ATATCGCCAGCCATAGCATGGCTGACGATACAAAAATTTATTATTTTTTATTGTCCTCTTGACGGGGAGCATACCACGAAGGAGTGGTGTTTCTTTAACCATATTTTCAAGGTCAACCCCTTGTGGGCGGTTGTTCCTTATATAATTAATATACCATATGGAATAAGTATATTCAAGAATATGGAATAAAAATGTTTTAATGAACTTTTGAAAAAAACATATTGAGAAATGTTCTCAACATATCCTCTTCCTATTTTTACAAAAATCATGTATCATACTAGTTAGATAAAGCTAACTAACGTGCATAAAAGGAGGCAATACATGAGTATAGTAATCGTAGGCGGACACGACAGAATGGTTCATCAATATAAAAAAATCTGTAAAGAATACAAATGCAAAGCGAAAGTATTCACACAGATGTCTGGAAATTTAAGTGAAAAGATCGGAAGTCCGGATCTGTTGATCCTATTTACCAACACAGTATCTCATAAGATGGTACACTGTGCAGTGACAGAAGCAGAAAAATGCAATGCACAGATTGTAAGATGCCATACAAGCAGTGGAAATGCATTAAATGAGATTCTTCAGAATGCCTGTACAGCATAAGTATCTGGAATGTGGGAAAGCCCACGTCAGATGCTGACACCTTTTCTTGATCTTTTTTAATCTAAAAACTCCATAAGGATAATCCTTGCATTTGGCTGATAATATGCGATATAATAAAAAACGCTTGACTTAAAACAAAGAGAGGTTTATGGAATGAAGAGAGAGACATTTGGATCAAGACTGGGCTTCATCCTTGTATCCGCAGGGTGTGCCGTTGGTATCGGAAATGTGTGGAAATTCCCATATATGTGTGGACAGTTTGGTGGAGCTGCATTTATCCTGATATATCTGGTATTTCTTCTGATCATGGGAATTCCGGTTATGGTCTGTGAATTTGGTGTCGGACGTGCGAGCAGACACAGTGTTGCCGCTGCATATGAGACACTGGAACCTAAAGGAACAAAGTGGCATATTACAAAATGGATCGGTATCATTGGATGCTATTTCCTGATGATGTTCTATACTACGGTTGGTGGATGGATGCTGTATTATTGTGTCAGAAGCTTCAGTGGAGATTTCGTAGGTGCGGATATGGAGACGGTATCGGCTGGATTTAGTGATATGCTTGGAAATATGCCGCTTATGACATTTTGGACGATTCTGATCTGTATCATTGGATTCGGTGTATGTGCATTTGGAATCCAGAAAGGTATCGAAAAAGTATCCAAGTTCATGATGACAGCATTGCTTGTGATCATGATCGTACTTGCGATCCACTCTGTGATGATGAAAGGTGCCGGAGCGGGAATCCGCTTTTATCTGATTCCTGATTTCAGACAGATGGCAGAGATCGGAATCGGAAACGTGGTTTTCGGGGCTATGAGCCAGGCATTCTTTACATTATCAATTGGAATCGGAGCGATGTTGATCTTTGGAAGTTATATGGAAAAAGATCAGCGTTTATTCGGAGAGGCTGTGAATATTACCGTGCTTGACACGGTCGTAGCGCTGATGGCAGGTTTCATTATTATTCCGGCATGCTTTGCATACGGAATTGAACCGGGAGCAGGCCCAAGCCTTATATTTATCACGATCCCGAATATTTTCGCGCAGGTGGCAGGCGGGCGTGTATGGGGAGGATTATTCTTCCTGTTCTTAAGCTTCGCTGCATTTACGACACTGGTTGCGGTATTTGAAAATATTATTTCTTTTGATATGGATTTATTCGGATGGTCAAGAAAGAAGAGTACACTGGTAAGTCTGATTCTGATCATTATCTTAAGTATGCCATGTGTTATGGGATTCAATGTATTGGCCGGATTCACTCCACTTGGAGAAGGATCGACAATCATGGATCTGGAGGACTTCATCGTATCGAATAACCTGCTTCCGCTTGGAAGTCTTGGCTATGTCCTGTTCTGTACAAAGAAGAACGGATGGGGATGGAACAGCTTCCTTGAAGAAATCAATCAAGGAGAAGGATGGAAGTTCCCGGCAGGAATCAAGGGTTATATGTCTTACGGATTGCCGCTTCTGATCATTATCATTTACCTGAAGGGATATTATGATAAATTTCAACCAATGGGAACGAAGACACTGATCGGTTGGATGATCGTGGCGTTCTTATTCCTTGCATTTGTGATCGGATGCTCTTGTGGAAAAAGTACTGCGGAAAAAGTGGACAAGTAAAGAAAAAAAGTAAAAAGATGTGGAAAAAGGATAAGTTCTTTTGTAAAGTGGAAAAGAACTTATCCTTTTTTTGTTCATCATACATTTGAAAGAAACTGCCGGTGGCAGATTCTATAAATAGTAAAGCATGCAAATGAAGTTAATTTTTCGCCTCGTAAGCAGCCTGGCGGACATCCGGGATCGCGATCAGTACAGGATATAATACTGCAGAGATAATCAGTCCGCCGATTCCCTGGATGATATTGGCAGGAATACTTGCGGCAGCACCGCTTCCATAAAGGAAGAATTCGCAGATAAAATATCCGCCGGCAACGAATACGATATCCGTGATACCGCCAAGAATGACTGCAATATAACGGTTTTTACCGGAACGGCACATCTTCTGGTAAATCAGTCCGGATACCAGTGCGACAAGCCCCTTGATCACCAGTGTGATCGGAACGTATACAAAATAGCCGCCGATCAGGTCAGACAGTGCAGAACCGATACCACCGGCAAGCATACCATATACAGGACCGAGGATGATACCTGCGAGGATTACGATTGCATCACCAGGATGGATATATCCGCTGGTTCCCGGTGTCGGAATGCGGATGGACATCGTAGCAACACAGGCCAATGCAGCAAATAATGCTGTCATAATTATTTTTTTCAGATTGGAATTCATAACCAAAACCCTCTTTCCTTTCGTAATTGTCATTACTTTACAATAGTAGTGGCATGAGATAAAGAGCCAGTTATGAGAAAAAACACCATACCAGTTTGAAAGCACATCACTTAATCAGCGGAAGATGACTGGGCTGCATGTTTTTTATATTGGCTGGGGGACATCCCCATATAACGTTTAAAAATCTGACCATAATATGCCGGTGAGGAAAATCCTACAAGTCCGGCAATCGTAGTAATATTCTCTCCATTCATAAGAAGTGGAAGACTGTTCTGGATCCGTGTAGACAGCAGGTAGTCGAAGATGGTCATCCGCATATACTTTTTGAAAAAGCGGCAGCATTCACTTTTGCACAGTCCGGCGTGAGAGGCAATATCTTCGAGACCAAGTTCTTCCGAGGCATGTTCTTGAATATAAGAAAGAATGTCTTTCAAACGTTGCAGATGCTTCTGTGGCTGTGGTGTATCCTGGGCAATCTGGACATAATGCAGATAAAGTCTGTGCCAGATCTCACAGAGCAGGAGGTGGACACGGAATTCATAGTCAGGTAATTCCGGCTGTTCTGACATGCTTTCATATCCAGAAGCGGAAGAAGATTGAACATGGCAGGTCAATCTATATATTTCTTTTATGTATTCAATAATTTCATTCTGCCACGAAATCTCTGGCTTTAATACAAGTGAAGACCAGAATTCGTTGGAAGTGATAAAATCGACATATTTGGTCTGCAGGATACTGTTCTCGTAGCCATAGATGAATTTGGGATGAAATGTGACAGAGATATAATTACAGTCCTGGTCATCAATCATATATCCGGCATGTAAAGCATTACTGTTGCAGAATATCCCTTCGCCTTCTGAGATAATATAACGCTGGTCGTTGACGACATATTCCATCTGTCCGGATACGAACCATGTAAGTTCGATCTCCGGATGCCAGTGCCACATGAAGGAATGCTGTTCATAAGACTGTATTGCCTCTGGGGATACCTGAACGGGGAAAGTGTAACTTCCGTGTTCTTTTACTTCTTTTTTGTTTTTTTCTGTAAGAATCTGAATACCTTTCATATCATCCTCCGTATATAAAAGTCAAAAACAAATAAAATCTCAATATTCTTATAAAATATGCCAATATTCTTATTGTGAGAATTTGCATATCTCATTATGATTATATTATAGCAATAACAGAAGACAGTCAACTACAAAAAAGTATGTAAGTGGATGTTAAAGAAGGCCTGAAACTTAAGGTATGAAAGAAAAAATGATAAAAATGTATTACAAATGGAGGTAATGGAATGCAGAAAGAGCAATTGATCGCAAAATTTCAGGAATTATACGGAGAAGGCGGGGAAATCCGTACTTATTTTGCACCGGGACGAGTAAACTTGATCGGAGAACATACAGATTATAACGGAGGTCATGTATTCCCATGTGCACTGACAATGGGAACATGGGCAGTGGTAAGGAACAGAGAAGACAGAAAATTAGGTTTCTTCTCTTTGAACTTTGAAAAGCTTGGAATCATTGAGACAAGTCTCGATGAATTGATTCCGAGTAAAAATGCCGGATGGACGAATTATCCGAAGGGAGTAATGTGGGCATTCGAAAAGAGAGGGTATGAACTGACACATGGAATGGATATCCTGATCTATGGAAATATTCCGAATGGTTCTGGACTTTCTTCTTCCGCATCACTGGAAGTGCTGACAGGACTGATGTTAAAAGATACATTTGGATTTGAAGATCTCTCCATGATTGATCTTGCATTGATCGGACAGTATTCGGAGAATAATTTCAATGGATGCAACTGTGGAATTATGGATCAGTTCGCAAGTGCGATGGGTAAGAAAGATCATGCAATTTTCCTGGATACCAATACATTAAAATACGAATATGCACCGGTCGTTCTTGAAAATGCGAAGATCGTGATCATCAACAGTAAGGTAAAGCACAGTCTGGTTGATTCTGCTTACAATGACAGAAGAAATGAATGTGAGACTGCATTAAAGGAACTTCAGAAGGTTACAGATATAAAGACACTTGGAGATCTTACAGAGGACGGATTCGAACAGTACAAGGATGCGATCAAAGATCCGGTCAGACAGAAGCGTGCGAAACATGCGGTATATGAGAATCAGAGAACTATTCGTGCAGTAGAAGCACTCCGTAACAACGATGTGAAATTATTCGGACAGCTTATGAATGCATCTCATGAGTCACTTCGTTATGATTATGAAGTGTCCTGTGAAGAGATAGATATTCTGGTAGATCTGGCGCAGGCAATGCCGGGGGTTATCGGTTCACGTATCACCGGAGGCGGATTCGGCGGATGTACGGTCAGCATTGTTGAAGATGCAACAGTGGACAGATTTATCGAAGAGATTGGAAAGACATATAAAGAAAAAGTCGGACATGAAGCAGAATTCTATGTAGTAGAGATTGGTGACGGAGCAAAGATTGTATAAATTCACAGGATAGAAAAAGGAACGGAAGGATCATAATATGTTGTATGAAAATATTAAGAAACTGGTAGAATATGGTATTCAGACCGGACTGACACCGGAATGTGAGAGAATTTACACAACAAATTTATTGTTAGAATTATTCCAGGAAGATTCATATGAAGATGTAGAAATCGACAGAAGCTCCATCGAACTGGAAACAGTTCTGGAAGGATTACTGGATGAGGCAGTAAAAAGAGGAATCATTGAAGACAGCATCGGATTCCGTGATCTTTTTGATACAAAGATCATGAATTGCCTGGTGCCAAGGCCGGCCCAGGTACAGAAGACATTTGCAGAAAAATACGAAGAATCGCCGGAAACTGCAACAGAATATTTCTATAAATTAAGTCAGGACAGTAATTATATCCGCAGATACCGTGTGAAGAAAGATATGAAGTGGAAAGTAGATTCCCCATATGGAGAGATTGACATTACAATCAATCTTTCTAAGCCGGAAAAGGATCCAAAGGCGATCGCAGCGGCAAGAAATGCAAAGAATACAGCATATCCGAAATGTCAGCTTTGTATGGAAAATGAAGGATATGCAGGACGGCTGGATCATCCGGCAAGAGAAAACCACAGAATCATTCCGATTGAGATTGCGGGAGGAAAATGGGGATTCCAGTATTCACCCTATGTGTACTATAACGAGCATTGTATTGTATTTAACGGACAGCATATTCCGATGAAGATTGATAAGAAAGCGTTTGAGAAATTATTTGATTTCGTAAAGTTATTCCCACACTATTTTCTGGGATCCAATGCAGATCTTCCGATCGTTGGAGGTTCTATCTTAAGTCATGATCACTTCCAGGGGGGACATTATACATTTGCAATGGCAAAAGCACCGATTGAGATTCCAGTAGAGATTCCTGGATATGAGGATGTGGAAGCTGGAATTGTAAAATGGCCATTGTCTGTAATCCGTATCCGTCATAAAGATGAAAAACGTCTGATCGAACTGGCAGATCACATTCTCGGATGCTGGAGAGGCTATACCGATGAAGAGGCCTTCATCTATGCAAATACAGACGGGGAACCACACAATACCATTACACCGATTGCAAGAAAACGTGATGGATTGTTTGAACTGGATCTGACTCTTCGGAATAATATCACAACCGAAGAACATCCACTTGGCGTTTATCATCCACATGCAGAGTATCATCATATTAAAAAGGAAAATATCGGACTGATCGAAGTTATGGGACTTGCGGTGCTTCCATCCAGATTAAAAGAAGAGCTGGAGATTCTTGCGGATTATCTGGTTCAGAAAAAAGATATCAGAAGTAATGAAAAGATTGCAAAGCATGCGGACTGGGCAGATACATTTTGTAAAAAATATGATGGGATTACAGAAGAAAATGTAATGGATATATTGAAAAAAGAAGTCGGTGAAGTATTTGTACATGTACTTGAGGATGCCGGAGTGTATAAATGTACAGAAAAGGGAAGAGAAGCATTTTTAAGATTTGTAAAAACATTATAAGATGTTAGAAAAACGTCAAAAATCAGAAGGGATGAAAAGCCCGGAAGATTTTTGGCGTTTTGTCATGTTTGAGTTGTTATGGTGAAAATGTAATAAAATTTTACGTAAATATAAAGTGCTGATTGTGAATAGAGATAGTAGATGCTATAATATAAATATAGTTTTTCGGGAAAAAGTATATTAAAAGAAAAATAAAATTTCAGGAGGAAACTTATATGAGATATGAAATCAAAGGAGACACATTACCGGTAGTTATCTGCTATCTGGAGGGCGGAGAGAAGATGATCACAGAAGGAGGCGGAATGTCTTGGATGTCACCGAATATGAAGATGGAGACGACCACGAATGGAGGAATCGGCAAGGCATTTGGAAGAATGTTTTCCGGTGAGCATATATTCCAGAATATTTATACCGCACAAGCTGGCAAGGGGATGATTGCATTTGCATCGTGCTTTCCTGGATCCATCAAAGCATTTGAAATCGGACCGGGGCGTGAGATGGTATTCCAGAAAAGTGCATTCCTTGCAAGCGAAGCAGGGGTAGAATTGTCTGTGTTCTTTAATAAGAAGTTCAGCTCTGGATTATTTGGCGGAGAGGGATTTATCATGCAGAAGGTATCTGGTCAGGGAACTGTATTTGCTGAGTTTGACGGACATGTAGTGGAGTATGAATTGAACGCCGGACAGGAAATTGTCGTAGATACTGGACATCTGGCTGCAATGGATGCTTCATGCCAGATAGAGATTAAGAGCGTACCGGGTGTGAAGAATATGTTATTTGGCGGAGAAGGAATCTTTAATACAATAATTCACGGACCTGGAAAAGTGTGGCTTCAGACAATGCCGATCAGTAATGTGGCAGGAGCATTGCGCCCATATATGCCATCATCTGGAAAATAGAAAGGATGCATAATTACAATGAGAACAAGAAACATTCATAAAGCCGCACTAACAGATGCAGTCACACCGTTGGAGGAAGCCGGAAAGGAAATTGCATATCAGGCAGCAGTGGAAGGGATCGTGCTTCTGGAGAATGACGGATGTCTTCCGTTAAATCCGGGAAAAATTGCACTATACGGAGCCGGTGCCAAAATGACGATCAAAGGAGGAACCGGTTCAGGAGAGGTCAATGAGCGGCATACAGTATCGATCCTGGAAGGAATGGAAGATGCGGGATTCAAGATTACAACGATGAACTGGATTGATGATTATGATCAGAGTTTTCAAGAAGGAGAGCATGCATACGCAGAAGAATTCCGAAAGAAACTAAGTCCGAAGAATCTGTCGGATTTTATGAATCTGATGAGCAGTCCATACCGCTATCCATATGGAAGAGCAGTGCTGCAGGAAGATGTAGAAAAATCAGAGACCGATACCTGCATTTACGTCATTTCGAGACAGGCAGGAGAAGGTGCTGACCGTAAACTCAGTGAGAATGAATACGGTCTGGCAGAGATAGAACGAGTAAATCTGACATTTTGTGCGGAACAATATGAGCATATGATCGTAGTGATCAATGTAGGAGGGCAGTTTGACCTGAATTTTCTGCATGAGATTCCGAACATCAATGCGGTGATCTTCATGGGACAGCTTGGAACGATGGGCGGGCAGGCAGTTGCGGATATAGTCTGCGGAAAGCATACACCGTCCGGGAAACTTACAGATACATGGGCAAAGCATTACCGGGACTATCCGGCGTCAGATGATTACAGTTATCTGAATGGGAATCTCGATGAAGAGTATTACCGGGAAGGGATCTATGTCGGATATCGGTATTTTGATACATTTCATGTAGCACCAAGATATCCGTTTGGATATGGACTATCGTATACAGAGTTCGAAATGCATCTTGCAGGTATGAGGCTGGAAAGAACTACCGTCGAGATATCCGTAGATGTAAAGAATAAAGGCGAAGTATACAACGGAAAAGAAGTGGTACAGATCTATGTAAGCTGTCCGGATGGTGAACTGAAAAAAGAAGCACAGCGATTAACTTCATTTGCCAAGACAAAGAACCTGAAACCGGGAGAGGAAGAACGGACTGTATTACAATTTGATCTGCGTGATCTTACAAGTTACAGGGAAAAAGATGCTGCCACTGTTCTGGAACCGGGCGAATATGTCGTGCGAGTCGGTAATTCCAGCAGGAATACAAGAGTATGTGGAATATTAAAACTGGAAACGGAAATAATTACAGAGAAACATTCTCATATCTGTAAGGCACCGTTAAGGGTGACAGAACTGGAATGGCAGGAAGAAAAGGAACTTCTTCATGCAACCGGTGACTGCAGACAGAACTGGGGAAGAACCTGTGAAATAATCATCGACGATGTGGAAAAAATTCAGAGCTTTCAGATCGAACCGGGGATTATTCCGGAAACGGATCATAAGTATGGCCCGGTGGAGATCTATTCTTCGGAAGAGACTGACAGGATCTTAGAGTCATTAACGCTAAGAGATATGGCGGAGCTGGTTGTGGGCGGAGGCATGTCCGGACATCGGTTCTTTGAAGCACCGGGAGCAGCAGGCGTGACGACTGGAAATCTGACTGCAAAGGGAATTCCAAATGTCGTTATGGCGGATGGACCTGCGGGACTCAGGCTTCATAAGATATCGTCTGTATCTATAACGGGTAAAGTAAAAGGAGTAGAACCAAATATCTCTTTTATGAAATATCTTCCCGAACCGGTAAAGAAAGTAATGCTTGGCAATCCGGACAGCAAGAATCTTCTGTATCAGTTTACAACGGCATTTCCGGTGGGAATCTCTCTGGCATCGAGCTGGAATCTGCAGCTTGCAGAAGAGGTCGGGAATGCAGTGGGAAAAGAGATGGAAGCTTATGGTGTAACTTACTGGCTGGCACCGGGCATGAATATACACCGCAACCCTTTATGTGGACGTAACTTTGAATATTTCTCTGAAGATCCATTACTTACGGGTAAATTTGCGGCAGCAATTACAAAAGGAGTTCAGAAGAACCGTGGATGTTATGTTACATTAAAGCATTATTGCTGTAATAATCAGGAAGACAACCGTAATAAGACGAATGCTAACGTAAATGAAAGAGCACTTAGGGAAATCTATCTGAAAGGATTTGAAATTGCGGTGAAAGAATCGCATCCGGGAGCTGTGATGAGCAGCTATAATAAGGTAAACGGCAAATACGTCAACAACAGCTATCGTCTGCTGACACAGGTACTGAGGAATGAATGGGGATTTGATGGTTTCGTTATGACTGACTGGTTCGCAACCGGAAGAAAATACGGTGATCCGGCACATGCGATTGCATCAGGCAACGACCTGATTATGCCAGGCAGTTCCGGAACCGTAGATGACATCGTAAAAGCAGTTTCCAAAGGTATTATTCTGGAAGAAGATGTAAAAAGGAGTGCGGCCAACGTGTTGAAAGGAATCATCAGCAGCCGTATCTACCAGGGGTATTTAAGGAAGCAGAGAGAAAGCGGAGTATAATCAGTAAACAGATACACACTATATTCACAAAAGTTGACTTCGAACGAAGTGAGAGGAGAAACTTGGGAATATAGTGTGTATCTGTTTGCGTCCGGGGAAAAACAATATTTTTGTTCAACAGTTAAACTTTAATTCATCAAATAAACATATTTTTTCCACATACTTTTCAAACATCCCCCTTATATTGTTAACAGATTGAGTTTAACAGGAGGAAGGAAATTTGATAGAAGTAAAGAATCTTACCAAACGTTATGGTAACCATCTGGCGGTAGATCATCTGAACTTCACCGTAGAATCCGGTAAAATCTATGGATTCTTAGGACCAAACGGTGCAGGAAAATCTACGACCATGAACATTATGACCGGTTACCTGGGAGCTACAGAGGGACAGGTGCTGATCGATGGACACGACATTTTAAAGGAGCCGGAAGAAGCTAAGAAGAATATCGGTTATCTACCGGAAATTCCGCCGTTATATATGGAAATGACGGTGCGGGAATATCTGGAATTCGCTGCAGAATTAAAAGGAATTAAAAAAGACAAAAGAGAGCCGCAGATAGAAGAAGTTATAAGACTTGCAAAGCTGAGAGACGTAGAAAACCGGCTGATCCAGAACCTGTCAAAAGGTTATAAGCAGAGAGTCGGACTTGCACAGGCAGTTCTGGGATTCCCGGAGATCATTATCCTGGATGAGCCGACAGTAGGCCTTGACCCGAAGCAGATCATCGAAATCCGTGAACTGATCAGGAAGCTTGCGAAGAAACATACCGTGATCTTAAGTTCTCACATTCTTGCGGAAGTAAGGGAAGTCTGTGATTATATAATGATCATATCCGGAGGGAAGCTGGTCGCCAGTGATACGACCGAGAATCTGGAGAATATGATGAGTGGCAAAGGTCAGATCGAGGTGGAAGCAAAGGCTTCCAGGGATGAGATGGATCATATTATCCGCCGGACAGGAAAGATCAAAGAAGTAAAATACCGCACCAGTGCGAGCGACATTACAACTGCGCAGATTATAGCAAAAGGCGGGGAAGATATCAGGGAAGAGTTATTCCTCGCATTTTCTCATGCAGATGTACCGATGCTTACCCTGAATCAGAGTAAGACAACACTGGAAGAGATATTCCTGGAGTTGACACAAGGGTCAGGCAATAGAATGATAAAGGAGGAGAAGTAAGATGAGAGCCATCTATAAAAGAGAGTTAAGATCCTATTTTCATTCTATGATAGGATATGTATTTATCGCTTTCCTGGTAGCTTATACGGGAATCTATTTCCTGGCGTATAACCTGAACTATGGATATCCGTATTTTTCATATGTATTGTCAGGGATTCTGTTCGTATACCTGGTAGCAATTCCGATCCTGACGATGCGTTGCTTTGCAGAAGATAAGAAGAATAAGACGGATCAGATGTTACTGACAGCACCGGTCAGCCTGTTCGAGATCGTGCTTGGAAAATATCTTGCAATGGTAACGATCACGGCTGTACCGTGTGTGATCTATCTGATCTTTCCACTGATCATTAAAGCGCAGGGGACGGCATACATTAAGGTAGACTATTTGGCAATCCTTGTGTTCTTCTTACTCGGATGCGTATATATTTCCATTGGAATGTTTGTCTCTTCATTGACAGAAAGTGTGATCATTGCGGCAATCGGCGCATTCGGTATCCTGCTTCTGACTTATCTCTGGAGCGGCATCCTGAACTTTATCCCTTCGGCAGCATGGGCAAATGCAGTGGCAGTTGCGGTGTTGTTGACGCTGGTCGTACTTGCAGTCTGGAATATGACGAAAAATGTCGTGATTAGCGGGGTACTGGAGCTGATCGTACTGGCAGGAACACTGATTACTTACTTTGTAAAGAAAACAGTGTTTGAAAGTCTGCTTTCCACAGTACTTGGCAAACTGGAACTGACAGAAGTATTTTCCAATATTGCCGATAACCATCTTCTGGATGTGAGCGGGATTATATTGTACCTGTCACTGATCGTCTTGTTCTTCTTTTTGACGATGCAGATGATTCAGAAGAGACGTTGGAGTTAGGAGGAGCATAATGTTAGAAAAAATCAAGAAGTCATTCCGGAGTGCATCATCGAAAAACGGAAGTTACAGTGTGGGAATGATCGCACTTGTGATCTGCATGGTGATTGTTGTCAATCTGATCGCAGGTCAGCTTCCGGAGAATGTTAAGAGCATAGATATCAGTGATAACAACATTTACGGAGTATCAAAGACCAGTAAAAAGGTATTGAACAAACTGGATAAAAAAGTAACATTTAAAATCTATGCAGAAAAAGATTCGACAGATACAAGGATCAAATCATTCATCAAGAAATATACGGCATTGTCTGATAAGATCAGTGTAACATGGATCGATCCGGTCCTGCATCCGGCAGCACTTACAAAAGCAGGAGTAGAGAAAGATACGATCGTAATCTCCTGCAAAGATACCGGAAAAACGAAATCTGTTTCTTTTGATGATATTTTAGTTTCGGATTCTTATTCCTACTATACGACAGGAAGCAGTTCTGTATCTGAATTCGACGGAGAAGGCCAGTTTACAAGTGCGATCAATTCGGTTACAAGTGAACAGACAGAGAAGATGTATTATACAACAGGACACGGAGAAGCAGCATTTTCAGATTCTGTGACAAAACTGTTCACTAAGAATAATCTGACGACAGATGAAGTGAATCTGATGATGACAGGTGAAATTCCTGATGATTGTGATATGTTATTCATGGATGCTCCATCAAAAGACATTTCCGATGATGAGAAAACATTACTTCTGAATTACATGAAAAAGGGCGGAAAGGTATTTATCATTCTTGGAGATCCTGAGGATGAGACACCGAATCTGGATGAAGTGCTGAAAGAATATGGTATGCAGGAAGCGGACGGTTACATTGCAGATATGCAGAGAAGCTACCAGGGCAACTATTATTATATCTTCCCGGAGATCACAGCAACAGACAATCTGGCCAATAATCTGGAATCAGAGATGGTTCTGATGATCAATGCACATGGTCTGACTACAACAGATCCGGCAAGAGATACGATCACAACAACGGCGTTTATGCAGACATCAGATAATTCCTATGCAGTGACAGAGGATAAGCAGGAAGAAGGAACCTATACACTGGGAGCAGTCGCAACCGAGCAGATCACATCCAACGATTCGTCCGACAGCAGTTCTTCCAAAGACAGCTCGTCTGATGTGACAAAGACCAGCCGTCTGACAGTGATTTCTTCTGAAAGCATGATCGATTCGCAGATTACAGATACGTATACAACACTGGAGAACCTGGACCTGTTCATGAACGCGGTGACAGCGAACTTTGACAAGACAAAGAACGTAGCAATCAAGGCAAAGAGCCTGGAAGTAAGTAACAACACGATGCAGCATGCGGGAATCATCAGCATCCTGACAATCTTCGGAATTCCGCTTGTAATTCTGATCTATGGATTCATGCGCTGGTGGAAGAGAAGAAAAGCGTAAATTAAGAATATTTATGGACAGAAAAGGGGAAATTTGATGAAACAGAAAAAGACAATGCTCATCATGGTGATTGTGCTTGCGGTCTTGCTTGCGCTGTACGGAGGATTAAAAGCCTGGAACAGTCACAGCGAGAAGCAGAAGAAGGCAAAAGAGGACAAAGAAAAAGTCAGCCTGGTAGATGTAAAGAGTCTGAAGTCATTTGCCTATGAAAGCGGCGGAAGCAAGATGAGCTTTACCAAAGATGATGGCGAATGGGTATACGATGAGGATGACGGGGTACGTCTGAATCAGAGTACGATCAGGAGCACGGCAAAAGAGATTACTGGACTGACAGCGGTCCGCAAGCTGAGTGATCCGGATGAGAAAGCAGATTATGGACTGGACAGTTCGGATTACACCGTTACCTACACGGCAAAGGATGGAACCAAAGGAACGATTGAAATCGGCGATGCAGCCGGAGACAATTATTATGCGATGATCCAGGATTCGGATGCAGTATATACCATTTCAAGTACGCTGGTATCGGATCTGGTATTCGATCTGTCATCCCTGACGGAGAACGACACACTGCCATCGATCAGCAGTGGTAATCTGAAGAAGGTCGAAGTTACACAAAATGGTGAGACCACGACTTATAAGAAAAAGAAGCAACGCAGTGAACTTGCCGGTGGCTGGGGAACCATCTCACTTACCCAGTGTGCAGATTATAATGTAAAAGATCTTGCAAAATATGGTCTGGATGAAGCAAACCGGATTACGGTAACGACAACTTATAAGGATAGTACTTCAGGGGATAAGAAGACGTGTACTGTCTATGTTGGAAATGTAAATGGTGATAACCGTTATGTACAGCTTAAAGATTCCAATATGGTATATGAGGTCGGAAGTTCAATCGTAGAAAATATGATGTCGGTAGATAAATAAAACATATCAATAGAAAGAATTTGGAATTTCAGAAAAAAGACGGAAACAGCACAGAAAATGTGCCCTCCGTCTTTTTCTGATTTTTGAGAAAAATGACGAAAAGTTTTCACATAATTTACAGTACATTTATTGCCTGAAAGTATAAAAAATGGTATATTATTAATAGGTTTGTTGTGAAAATATACAAAAAACCCGGAAAAGAAATAAGTAGGAGTGATAAAAAATGTATCAGGAAGAATACAAACGCTGGCTTGCAGCAGATCTTGAAGATGCAGATCTGAAGCCGGAATTGTCAAAAATTGAGGGTAACGATGATGAGATCAAGGAACGTTTTGCGGTAGCACTGAAATTCGGAACAGCCGGACTTCGCGGAGTGCTCGGCGCAGGAACGAACCGTATGAATATTTATGTAGTACGTCAGGCAACACAGGGACTGGCTAACTGGGTAAAGACACAGGGTGGAACACAGACTGTAGCAATCAGTTATGACAGCCGTTTAAAGAGTGATGTATTTGCCAAGACAGCAGCAGGTGTACTTGCAGCAAATGGGATCAAAGTAAGAATCTATGATGCACTGATGCCTGTACCGGCGCTTTCATTTGCAACACGTTATTATAACTGTAATGCAGGTGTTATGGTAACAGCTTCTCATAACCCGGCAAAATACAACGGATATAAAGCATACGGACCGGACGGATGTCAGATGACAGACGATGCGGCTGCAATCGTATACGAAGAGATCCAGAAGACAGACGTTCTGACCGGAGCAAAATATATGTCATTTGCAGAAGGTGTAGAAGAAGGACTGATTAGATTTGTAGGCGATGACTGCAAGAGAGCACTCTATGATGCGATCGAATCCCGTCAGGTTCGTCCGGGACTGTGTAAGACAGCCGGATTAAAACTGGTATACAGCCCATTAAATGGATCAGGTCTTGTTCCTGTAACACAGGTATTAAAAGATATCGGAATCACAGATATCACAATCGTTCCGGAGCAGGAATATCCAAATGGATACTTTACAACATGCAGCTATCCAAACCCAGAGATCTTTGAGGCACTGGAGCTTGGACTGAACCTTGCAAAAGAGTCAGATGCAGACCTTATGCTTGCAACTGACCCAGATGCAGACCGTGTAGGTATCGCTATGAAGTGCCCGGATGGATCTTATGAATTAGTAAGCGGTAACGAAGTCGGAGTACTTCTTCTGGATTACATATGTGCAGGACGTATCGAGAAAGGTACAATGCCTGAAAAAGCAGTAGCAGTCAAATCTCTCGTATCTACACCACTTGCTGATGCAGTAGCAGCTCATTACGGAGTAGAATTAAGAAACGTACTGACAGGATTCAAATGGATCGGAGACCAGATCGCACAGTTAGAGGCAGCAGGCGAAGTAGACAGATTCATCTTTGGATTTGAGGAAAGCTACGGATACCTTGCAGGACCATATGTACGTGACAAAGATGCCGTTATCGCATCTATGCTGATCTGTGAGATGGCAGCTTACTACAGAAGTATCGGCAGCTCTCTGAAACAGAGACTGGAAGAAATCTATGCAGAGTACGGACGTTACCTCAACAAGATCGACAGCTTTGAATTCCCTGGACTCAGTGGAATGGACAAGATGTCTGGAATCATGCAGAACCTGCGTGAGAATGCACCGGCAGAGATTGCTGGATACAAGGTAACAGAAGTAACAGATTATACTAAGACAGAAGAAACAGGACTTCCTGTAGCAAATGTATTAGTTTACAAGCTTGAGAACAATGAGACAGTTATCGTACGTCCTTCAGGAACAGAGCCTAAGATTAAGATTTACTACACAACACTTGGTAAAGATCTTGCTGAGGCACAGGCTGAGAAGGACAAACTTGCTGAGGCACTGAAACCAATCATGGCATAGGAGTCTGAGGCAGGTTCTGGAAGACTTGGAAATTGTGTTATAGGAATTTAAGATTGAAATAAGAGAATAAAAATAAGTGTACAATTCTTCGGTGGAAGAATGTACACTTATTTTTTATTGCCATGCATTCGTAAAGAGCTGCCAGTGTTAAGTCCTGTAGATACAAAGTATGTAAGATACATTGCTGCTTGCAGGACTACTATGTATATGCTAATACGTTAATTTCCCTTTGGTGCAATCTGCTGTTTCAACCGCTGACGCCGTACAGGATGCGTAAATGCAACTCTCTGTGCTGTAAAGATCGAATTATTAAAGTTAAAGATAAACGATACAAAACATACAACCGAAAAGAATGGGAGCATATTATATCCGAAACTTTCCACGCCGACCAGGATAGCTGCGAGCAAAGTATTTGATCCACTGCAGAACACGGAAGCGAATCCAAGAGCTGCACCGAACATCGGATCAAATCCGAATACCGGTCCAAGTACATATCCTAAGCAGGAACCGATGGAAAACAGAGGTGCAACTTCACCGCCGATGAATCCGGAGGAAAGTGTCAGAATCGTAAGAGCCATCTTAAGAATCCAGTCATAAGCATATATATCGTCTGTAATACCGTCAAAGCACAGAGCAACCAGGTTAGAGCCGGTTCCGGAGTATCTTCCCTGATGAAAGATCATCATAAGAACTGCGATAACAGCCCCCATGATCAGAACCTTTTTTACAGGCGAAGAAAAACGGAAGGCGAATTTCAAACGCAGATATCGGAGAATCAGTGCAAATAAAGAACCAACGATACCGAAGCACAGTCCCATAGCTGCCAGTTTTAAAAGAAAAACGGCGTTGTACGTAGAAGGATGATAGTTCAGGGTTTCCAGTATATTAATATGAAATTTCCGAAGTCCGAGCGCCCGTGATGTAAATGCTGCACTGATGGAAGCTACTGTTGCTGGAATCAAAGCATGATATTCCAGCTTTCCGGCAACCAATACCTCCAGTGCAAAAAAGATTGCAGCAAGCGGAGTACAGAAAAGTCCGGAAAATCCGGCAGCCATACCAGTGATCAGGAACATCTTCCGGCTGTTTTCGATATCAATAGTCTTATCGACCAGACGCCCAACGTTGTTGGAAACAGCCGCACCAATCTGAACAGCAACACCTTCTCGTCCGGCACTTCCTCCAAACAGGTGTGTTGTCCAGGTTCCGATGACGGATAGTGGCACCATACGGATTGGAAGTTTGGTGTTTTTACCAAGGCCGACGTGAAAGACCATCTTCATACCATTGGCGACAGATTTGCCAAACTGGTGATAGATGAACCAGATGAAGACGCCGCCAAGAGGCAGGAACCAGATCAGATACCAGAAGTATTTCGTCCGGATAGCGGTACAGGCATTAAGTCCCAGCCCGAATGCTGCATCGATGATTCCGACGAGAACACCGATGACTACTCCGGCAATAGCCAGGATAAAAGTATCTTTATAGTATTTGTAAATGTGTTTGAACAAAGCTTTAATCATAATAACCCCCAAAGATAAATTCTCTCGTATTTATTATAACTTGTATGGCGGAATCTGCAAGCAAATATATTTTTTACTCGACAATTTATATACTATGTGATACAATCGGGTTAAGCATTATAATTCTATATTTTCATTGGCATATACGCCCTATCAAGAACTTATGCATTTCGCATTCTATGAATTTTCAATGCTTGTAACCCAGAGAGATTTTATACAGGCAGAGAGGAATTGTAGATTCATGCTAATGTACAGATAATAAAGGATAGTGCTGAAATGGAGGCAGAGTTTATGAAAGCAGAGGAAAGGAAATCATATTGTCAGCAGCTATTTGAAAAATATAATATAGTATAAATTTTACGAGGAAACTAAGATGACATTAGAAGAAGTAAGAAATGAAATTGATGAAATAGATACAAATATGAAGCCATTGTTTTTAAGAAGAATGAAATGTGGAAAATATGTAGCAGAAGTAAAAGCTCAGACCGGAGGAGATGTATTTGTTCTCGAAAGAGAACTTGAAATCATTGAAAAAAGAGCCACGGATGTGGATCCGGAGATTCAGGAAGAATATAAAACATTCCTGAGACACTTAATGAGCCTTTGCAGAAAATATGAATATGAATTATTACCAGAGATGCAAGAAAAAGTTATGACGGCAGCTCTGGCGGCAGCAGGACTGACAGCTGAGACCGAACATACACAGGTAAAGATTGGATTTACCTGCCCAAAAGAGACAAGTGATCTGAACCTGTTCGTGAACATGACAAAGTTAAATGGAATCCAGATTGATGCTATGAATCTGATGACAGAAAATGAAATTCAGAAAGTAACCATGACACTGGATGGCAAGATCACGGATGCGGGAATGCGGTGCCTGTTGTGCCAGATAGGGAAAGAGGCAGAGGAGTTCCGGATTTTAGAATTGATTTCTATTTAATGCATTATGGCGGCTGTCACCGATCGGAATAAACTTACAAGGTCCTATCCTGTGCTGACTCCAACATGGGGAAATTCTAAAGCAAAAAAGTTGACCTAAAAACGAGCTCACAAAAAATCCAAACTCGACATTCGTCTCAGACAGTGGATTTTTTGTGAGCAAACGGTCAACTTTTTTACTTAAGAATTACCAACCATGAGTCCGTATGCACAGGATAGGACCTTGTAATTTTATTCCTGCGGTTTCGCATGCCATAATAATTAAATGGAGAACTGTAATCTTTTATTACGGTTCGGGAATCTGGCTTAGTGAATTAAATAGAAAAAGAAAACAAAAATAAAAATGTATTTCGCGCAAGTAGGAAAAGAAACAAACTTCCTGTAATAATCAGCGTTCCAACATGATTCAAACACTTGCGGTTAAATATATTCACTGCGATCATACATACATTCACGAGCATAAAAAGCTCCAATATACCAAGTATCGGTAAAGAATACAACTGAAATACCTGAATCAGCACGGTCATACAGATGGATATGGCAAGTGCAAAACAAAAGTAATACTTCTTTTTCTGAGTCATAATATATCCTCCTTGCGTGGAATGATCGGGTTACATTCAAAAATAGAGTTGCATTAATTTAGTAAATAATACCATAACAAGTCATAAATGAAAAGCCAGGAAGACATTTTACATAAAATTCAGAATACCCTCTTGCAATCTGAAAAAACATGTGCTAACATTTAAAACAAATTTTAGTATAGTAAAGCGATGAAAGAGACTCTGGACTCTGGAACCTGACAGGAATGTGGTGTCACCGACTGAGAGCACTGCTTGGGGAATGAGGACAATAGGGAACACTCTGGAGCAGACCAGCTGAACAAGTAAATATGGTAAAGTTGAATGAAAAGTAGGTTGGTACGTAGACTGCACGTTACGCACGAAAAGAGGAATCTTAGAAAGCACTATACAGCTTTGAGATTCAATGCGGGTGGTACCGCGGATAACGATGATGATATCCGTCCCGGGATACAAGTATGTATTCCAGGGCGGATTTTTATGTTTATAACCGTTATTCGTCCCGGGAAGAAAAGGAGGAAAAGAACATGGAGTATTTAACAGGTGTAAAGCCAAAAGAGACAAAAGAAATCAGTGAATTACTGGAACAGACAGAAGCAGGCACAAAGGTAAAAGTCAACGGAGCAGTGCATACGATCCGTGATATGGGAACTGTTGCATTTGTGATCTTAAGAAAAAGAGAAGGTCTGCTTCAGTGTGTCTATGAAGAAGGCAGTGCTGATTTTGAATTGAAAGACATGAAAGAAGCAGCAACAGTCGAAGTTGAAGGCATCTTGGAAGAGAATGAAAAAGCACCGAACGGAATTGAGATCCGTATGGAGAGTGTAAAAATCTTAAGTGAGCCGGAAGACGAGATGATGCCGCTTGCAATTTCCAAATGGAAACTGAACACATCTCTGGAAGCAAAACTGAACTATCGTTCCATTTCCCTTAGAAATATCCGGGAGCGTGCCAAATTCAGAATTCAGGAAGGACTTACAAGAGCATTCAGAGATTTCCTTTACAGCCAGGAATTTACAGAGATCCATACACCGAAGATCGGAGCGAAAGGAGCCGAGGGAGGAGCCAACATTTTCAAACTGGAATATTTCCACAGACCGGCAGTGCTGGCGCAGAGTCCACAGTTCTATAAGCAGATGATGGTCGGCGTATTTGACAGAGTATTCGAGACAGCGCCGGTATTCAGAGCAGAGAAACATAACACAAAGCGTCACCTGAACGAATATACCAGTCTTGATTTTGAAATGGGATATATTGATGGATTTGAAGACATCATGGCAATGGAGACGGGATTCCTCCAGTATGCGATGGAATTGCTGAAAAAAGATTATGCAAGAGAGTTAAAAGTATTGGGTGTTGAACTTCCTGATGTGAGTCAGATTCCGGCAGTGAAATTTGCAGATATCAAAGAAATCGTTGCAGAGAAATACAATCACAAGATGAGAAATCCATTCGACCTTGAGCCGGAAGAAGAAGTACTGATCGGACGTTATGCGAAAGAAGAGTGGGAAAGTGATTTTGTATTTGTCACACATTATCCTTCTAAGAAACGTCCGTTTTATGCAATGGATGATCCGGAAGATCCAAGATATACACTAAGCTTTGACCTTCTGTTCAGAGGATTGGAAATCACGACAGGCGGACAGCGTATTCATGATTACAAGATGCTGACAGATAAGATTACTGCAAGAGGAATGACAGAAGAAGGAATGGAACAGTATCTTGCAACATTTAAGCATGGAATGCCGCCACACGGAGGACTTGGAATCGGACTGGAACGTCTGACGATGCAGTTATTAGGAGAAGATAACGTAAGAGAGACTACATTATTCCCAAGAGATTTAAGCAGACTGGAACCATAGTGGGAAGTAAGGTATAATAGATATGATACTGGTGATAACATGTCATGAGAGGGAAATCATATGTTTGGAAAAAGATGTAGTTTATGCGGAGGAAAGTTAAACAGTAGTGGAATCTGTACGGAATGTGGGCTTGATAACAGCAAGTCGGATAAGAATTACCGGATCAACCGGAGTGACTGTGACGGAATGCCGCTTACACATGTACATGAGGAGAAAGAAAAATACAGACCGGACAGGAAAGCAGATCACAGGGAAATAAATCACAAAGAGATAAATCATAAAAAAAGAGATTACGGAAAACAAGGCTATCGTATGAATGAGTCTGATATGACCGGGAAAAAACGGAGAAAGCATGTGCAGACTCCGGATATTACAAACCGGAGAAGACCATTGAAAATAGTGATTCTGGCAATTATCGTGATTGCAGTTTTGGGTAATCTCTATGAGGAACATAAGTACGATATAGAATATGCAATTGGAGATGCAGTTCAAGGTGTATTTCAGGATACGGGGGATCAAAAGACAAATGATACGGATGAAACAGACTATGATCATTATCAGTATGTGACTCGGGAAATCCCGAAAGAGGGAGAACGTGCAGACTATGAACTTTCTTCCGGCAATTATGTGGCAGGTGTGGAGATCCCGGAGGGAATCTATACAGTGACACCGAAAGATGATTATGACACCGTGCAGATCGATGATTCAGAGAACAGTATCTATCTGTATGAATACACCGAAGGAAAGAAAGACAAGATCGAAGATGTCCGCCTCTATAAAGGCGCAGTACTGACGTTAAGATGTAAGACAACGGAAAAACTGCACACAGACAATGCACAGGATATAGATACACTGGAAACAGCCGGACAAAGCAATCCGCTCGCAGAACCGGTAGAGATCAAAGGACAGAAAGTTTTGACTGCCGGAAAGGATTTTGAACCGGGAATTTATGATCTGGATCGTATATCAGGTGATGGGGACGTGAAGATAACCATTTATTCTGAAGAGCAGGAAGAGATGAATTCCTGGAGCCAGTATCTGTCGGAAGATGGAATAGATGGAGAGACGTTCCATTATTTGGTGATTCCGGAAAATGCGGTAGTGGAAGTGTCAGAAGATTTAAGGATAAAACTTACACCGACAGAAATGATTGCATCAACAGATTATTATAGCTTTTATAACAGATAAGTTTACTGATTGCATAGCGAAGAAAAATCGTATGTAAGAAGATAGAGAAGGATCAGGAAAGAAGGAGCAGGAAGATGGCAAATAAAATATCAGATGAAACCATTGAATATGTTGGTATTCTTGCAAAGCTGGAATTATCTGGTCAGGAAAAAGAAGATGCCAAAGCAGATATGGAAAAAATGTTAGATTATATAGATACATTAAATGAACTGGACACAGACGGAATTGAACCAATGTCACATGTATTTCCGGTAAAGAATGTATTCCGCGAAGATATTGTGACAAATGGAGACGGCAGTAAGGAGACACTGGCGAATGCACCGCTGGAAAAAGACCAGAGCTTCAAAGTACCAAAGACGATCGGATAGGAGGAAAACGGTTATGGATATCACAAGTCTTACAGCAGTAGAGCTTGGAAAGAAGATTAAGGCAAAAGAAATATCTGTTGTGGAAGCCGTGAAAGCCTCCATTGCACAGATTGAAAAAGTAGAAAAAGATGTAAACAGTTTTGTGACGTTGGATAAAGAGGGTGCATTAAAACGTGCAGAAGAAGTACAGAAATTAATTGATGACGGAAAACTGACAGGGCCACTGGCAGGTGTGCCGGTAGCAATTAAAGATAACATGTGTACGCAAGGAATGCTCACAACCTGCAGTTCGAAGATCCTTGGAAACTTCCGGCCAATGTTCACGGCAGAGGCAGTCAAGAATCTGGAAGAAGCAGGAGCTGTGATTCTGGGTAAGACAAACATGGATGAATTTGCCATGGGAAGTACAACCGAGACTTCTTATTACGGACCGACAAAGAATCCATGGAACTTAGAGCATGTTCCGGGAGGATCTTCAGGAGGAAGTTGTGCAGCGGTTGCAGCAGAAGAAGCACCATATGCACTTGGATCTGACACGGGTGGATCCATCCGTCAGCCGAGTTCATTCTGTGGTGTGGTCGGAATCAAACCAACATATGGAACGGTATCCCGTTACGGACTGATCGCTTATGGTTCTTCCCTGGATCAGATCGGACCTGTTGCGAAAGATGTGACAGACTGCGCAACGGTTCTGGAGACCATTGCATCTTATGATCCGAAAGACAGCACATCAATCAGACGTGACAGTTATGATTTTACATCTGCACTGGTAGATGATGTGAAGGGCATGAGAATCGGTATTCCAAAAGATTATTTTGGAGATGGTCTGGATGCTGAGGTGAAAGAAAATATTCTTCGGGCAGTAAAAGTTCTAGAAGAAAAAGGCGCAGTTGTAGAAGAATTCGACTTAAGCCTTGTAAAATATGCGATTCCTGCATATTATGTCATTGCATCAGCTGAGGCAAGCTCCAACCTTGCCAGATTCGATGGTGTAAAATACGGTTATCGTACCGAGGAATACGAAGGACTTCATAATATGTACAAAAAATCCCGTTCCGAAGGTTTCGGACCGGAAGTAAAGAGAAGAATTATGCTTGGTTCATTTGTTTTGAGTTCCGGATATTATGATGCGTATTATCTGAAAGCATTGAAAACAAAAGCGTTAATTAAGAAAGCATTTGATAAAGCGTTTGAAAAATATGATGTGATCGTGGCTCCGGCGGCTCCGACAACGGCACCGGAACTTGGAAAGAGCTTAAGTGATCCGATCAAGATGTATCTGGGAGATATTTACACGATTTCCGTCAACCTGGCAGGACTTCCGGGAATCACAATCCCGGTAGGAAAGGATTCCAAAGGACTTCCGGTAGGTATGCAGCTGATTGGAAATTGTTTCGAAGAAAATAAAATCATTCAGACCGCATATACATTTGAACAGACGAAAGTATATGAAGCACCAGAACTTGCAAAGGAGGACAGATAGTCATGGCAAAACAATATGAGACAGTCATTGGACTTGAGGTCCATGTAGAGCTTGCAACAAAGACGAAGATCTTCTGCGGATGCAGCACTGCATTCGGAGGAGCACCGAATACACATACATGCCCGGTTTGTACCGGTATGCCTGGATCACTTCCGGTATTAAATAAACAAGTTGTAGAATATGCAATGGGAATCGGCCTTGCAACACATTGTGATATTACAAGAGTGTGCAAATTCGACCGTAAGAACTATTTTTATCCGGATAATCCGCAGAACTACCAGATTTCACAGCTTTATCAGCCAATCGCCAGAAATGGCTATGTGGAGATTGCAGTAGGAGATACAAAGAAAAAAGTCCGTATCCATGAAATGCATATGGAGGAAGATGCCGGAAAGCTGGTACATGATGAATGGGATGACACATCTCTGGTAGACTTTAACCGAAGCGGTGTGCCGCTTGTAGAGATCGTATCCGAGCCGGATATGCGTTCATCGGAAGAGGTCATAGCATATCTGGAGAAATTAAGAACGATTATCCAGTATCTGGGAGCATCTGATTGTAAGCTCCAGGAAGGTTCGATGAGAGCGGATGTCAACTTATCCGTAAGAGAAGTGGGAACCCAGGAGTTCGGAACCAGAACAGAGATGAAGAACCTGAACTCATTCAAGGCAATCGCAAGAGCCATTGAAGGAGAGAGAGAACGTCAGATCGAACTCATCGAAGAGGGAAAATCCGTTATCCAGGAGACGAGACGATGGGATGACAATAAAGAATCATCTCATGCCATGCGTTCCAAAGAAGATGCTCAGGATTATCGTTATTTCCCGGAACCGGATCTTGTACCAATCGTGATCGATGATGAGTGGATCGAAAAGATCAAAGAAAAACAGCCGGAATTCCGCGATGAAAAACTGGAACGTTATAAAAAAGAATTCGATATCCCGCAGTATGATGCAGAAATACTCACAGAATCCAAACACATGGCGGATATCTTTGAAGAGACGACGGCAATCTGTGGGAAACCGAAGAAAGTATCCAACTGGCTGATGGTAGAAACCATGCGTCTGTTAAAAGAACACAGCATGGAACCGGAAGATATCAGCTTCTCACCGGCTAATCTTGCAAAACTGATCGGGCTTACAGAGGACGGAACCATTAACAGTTCCGTTGCAAAAGAAGTATTCGAACAGGTATTTGAAAAGAATGTAGATCCGGAAAGTTACGTAGAAGAGCATGGATTAAAGACAGTCAATGATGAAGGTGCACTGGAAGAAGTGTTAAAAGAAGTCATTGCAAAGAATCCAAAAGCAATCGCCGATTACAAAGGCGGTAAAGAAAAAGCCCTCGGAGCACTGGTCGGACAGACGATGAAAGCAATGAAAGGAAAGGCAAATCCCGGAATGGTGAATGAGAAATTGCGGGAGATGCTAAATTAAATTGGGATTTAATTCAGGAAGGCATGACTACCCGGACCTGCATAAAAAGTAGGAAGCCGTTCCTGTTCAGGTTCCGTCGGTAGGAAATACTAAAGCGTCAAAATTATGCTAAAAACGGGCTCCCGAAATTTGCAACTCGCCATTCGGCTCAAACAGGCAAATTTCGAAAACCCAACGCATAATTTTGACGCTTAACTATTTCCAACACCTTCTTCACATTCACTGGAACGGCTTTCTACTTTTTATTCCGTGGGTGTCGAATGCCTTACAAATGAAATGGCAATTGCGTAACCGTAGTGGCTTCCGCTGGGTTACACTTCCGGACATTTCATTTATTAATATCCGCTGCCAGTCACGACTTGAAGGAAACAATAGATAAGGATTATTGTGAATGTGGAATGCCATTAGAAATAGTTAGAGAGTCAGAAGCACCGTTAAAGGAACGAAGCGAACGTGTTTGAGGCGAACGCCGAGTTTGAGCGTAGTTCCTTTGCTTTTAGGTGATTCTGACTCTCTTAGTGTTTCTTATGGTATGGAACCTGAACAAGAAGCCTTATCTATTGTTTCCTTCAAGGACTGAGAGGCCGCTTCTCCGTTAATAAATTAAATCCCAAAAAATGTATTGACATTATGCAGCGCAGTGCTATAATTAAAACAAACATATGAATAACTGTTCATATATTCAAATAATCAAATAAAAACAGGAAAGGAAGTATTTATTATGAAAAAAACTTATAAAATCGACGTAGACTGCGCAAACTGTGCAAATAAGATGGAGCAGGCAGCGAAGAACACCGACGGAGTAAAGGATGCAACTGTGAATTTTATGATGTTAAAGATGATCGTAGAATTTGAAGAAGGCGCAGATCCTAAGAAGGTAATGAAAGATGTACAGAAGAACTGTAAAGTAGTAGAAGATGATTGTGAGATATTTCTGTAAAGGTTGGGAAAAAATATGACAAAAAAGCAGAAGAAATCGCTTACCAGAATTATTATTGCAGCACTACTTATGATTATATTGAAGTTCTTACCTGCGGAAGGATGGCTGCGGTTCGTACTTTATATGATCCCGTATCTTGTTGTGGGATATGACATTTTAAGGAAAGCATTCAAAGGAATCCTGAATAAGCAGGTATTCGATGAGAATTTTCTGATGGCAGTTGCTACCATAGGAGCCATTGCACTTGGAAATTATACAGAAGGTGTGGCGGTTATGCTCTTCTATCAGATCGGAGAACTATTCCAGAGCTATGCGGTTGGAAAGAGCCGCAGGAATATCAGTGAACTGATGGATATCCGCCCGGATTATGCGAATATTGAAAAAGACGGAGAGCTGGAACAGGTGGATCCGGATGAAGTGGAAGTTGGAACTATCATTGTCGTTCAGCCGGGAGAAAAAGTTCCGATCGATGGTGTGATCGAAGAAGGAAGCAGTACATTGAATACCAGTGCACTGACCGGAGAAAGTGTTCCGAGAGAAGCAACAGCCGGTGAGGAAGTCATAAGTGGATGTATTAATCTGACAGGTCTTCTGAAGATTCGTACAACAAAAGAATTCGGAGAATCTACGGTATCAAAAATTCTGGATCTGGTGGAGAATTCAAGCTCTAAGAAGTCAAGATCAGAGAATTTTATTTCAAAATTTGCCAGATATTATACACCGGCAGTCTGCTACAGTGCGCTTGCACTTGCCATCCTGCCGCCACTGGTAAGGATGCTGGCAATGGGACTCGCACCGGAATGGGGTGACTGGGTCTACAGAGCGCTGACCTTCCTGGTTATCAGCTGTCCATGTGCACTGGTGATCAGTATTCCGCTCAGCTTTTTTGCAGGAATTGGCGGGGCGAGTCATGAAGGTGTGCTGGTCAAAGGATCGAATTATCTGGAGACGATGGCACGGACAAAGTATGTGGTATTTGATAAGACCGGAACGATGACACAAGGTGTATTTGAGGTGAGCGGAGTGCATCACAATACGATACCGGAAGAACAGTTATTAGAGTATGCGGCACTTGCGGAGTGTTCCTCATCCCATCCGATCAGTAAGAGTCTTCAGAAAGCATATGGAAAACAGATTTACCGGGATCGTGTGACTGAGATTGAAGAACTGAGCGGAAAAGGTGTGACAGCGAAGGTCGATGGTATTCCGGTGGCAGCCGGTAACGCAAAACTTATGAAATATCTGAATGTGGAATACAGTGAATGTGAAGAAACAGGTACAATTGTTCACGTTGCGGTGGACGGTAAGTATGCGGGACATATCCTGATCTCAGATAAATTAAAACCACATGCGAAAGAAGCTGTCAGAGATCTGAAAAAAGCAGGCATCACCAAGACCGTAATGCTGACCGGTGATATGAAACGAGTGGCAGATAAGGTCGCAGAAGAGTTGGGAATCGGCGAAGTATACAGTGAACTCCTTCCGGCAGATAAGGTTGCGAAAGTAGAGGAACTTCTGGAACAGAAATCAGAGAAAGAAAAGCTGGCATTCGTCGGAGACGGAATCAATGATGCACCGGTATTGTCAAGGGCAGATATCGGAATTGCCATGGGAGCGCTTGGATCAGATGCAGCGATTGAGGCGGCAGATGTTGTCTTGATGGATGATGATCCGAAGAAGATCGCAAAAGCAATCAGGATTTCCAGAAAATGTATGCGTATCGTATATGAAAATATATACTTTGCACTTGGAATCAAGGCAGTCTGTCTGATCCTCGGAGCACTTGGAATTGCAAATATGTGGATGGCAATCTTTGCAGATGTCGGTGTCATGGTTATTGCCGTATTGAATGCAATCCGTGCATTATTCGTAAAACACTTATAGAAAAGGCTGGTGGGCAGATGGTAAAAATAGAAGAAGGAATGGAAGTATGTGAATCATGTGAGGTACATGAAAATCTTCTGAAGATCGTAAATGAAAAGATGCCGGAAGAAACGGAATTATATGATCTTGCGGAGCTGTTCAAGGTATTCGGTGATTCGACCAGAATACGTATCCTGTTCGTGTTATTTGAAGCAGAGGTGTGCGTGTGCGATCTTGCGGAGGCACTGAATATGACACAGTCTGCAATATCACATCAGCTTAGGATTCTGAAGCAGAACAAACTGGTCAAGAGCAGAAGAGAGGGAAAATCCGTGTTCTATTCACTGGCAGACGATCATGTGCGTACAATTGTGGATCAGGGAAGAGAACATATAGAAGAAGATTTATATTGAAAAGAAGAAAACTGTATCAGACGGTCAAAAGCCTGATACGGTTTTTTTATATCTCAAATATGCAAGAGAAACTTTTGAAATTGTAGATGAATTAGACTAAAGTATGAAAAACAGTCTATTTACCGAAGAATTATCAGAAATTAACAAAGAATATAATAAAATGAATTTAATATTACATTTTATTATATTTGTATAAAAAAATATAATATTTTCCATTGACAATTATATAACCATCTTTTACACTATGGTTATAAGGTATTCATTTCTAAAAAAATTGGTGTATGAATGGAGGTTTTGATATGGAACAAAAACAAGAAAAATTTAGTACTATAGGTTACATAGCAGCCGCGTTAGGTATGTGTATTGGTACCGGTAATGTATGGCGGTTTCCGCGAGTGTGTGCGGCGAACGGTGGAGGAGCATTTATTATAGCATGGACGATTGCAATGCTGATCTTTGCTGTACCGCTTCTTTCTACAGAGATGGCATTCGGTAAAAAGACAAGACTTGGATGTATCGGTACATTCCGTGATGCCGGTGGAAAGAAGTATACATGGATGGGATTCTTTGTTGCAGCAGTATGTTTCTTCCTGATGAGTTATTATTGTGTACTTCAGGGATATTGTTTGAAATACGCAGTTAATTCTGTTACTTCAGCATTTAAACCGAATCTGTCAACAGAGACGACATCGGCAATGTGGACAGCATTTACAGATTCACAGGCACAGGTTATTTTATTCCATGCGATCGGATTTGCACTTGCATGTTTCATTGTTTATCAGGGAATTGCAGGTGGAATTGAAAAATTCTGTAAAGTAGCGATACCGGCATTGTTTATCATCCTTGTAGGATTAGCAATTTACGCAGTTACATTAAATGGAGCAAATCAGGGACTTCAGTATCTCTTTACTGTTAAGAAAGAGTATATTTTAAGCCCGAATACATGGATTCAGGCCTTCATCCAGGCAGCATGGAGCACTGGAGCCGGATGGGGATTCATTATTACATATGCGAACTACGTAGGAGAAGAGGAAGATGTTCCGACAAGCTGTCTGATCATGGGACTTGGTGATAACCTTGGAGCAATCCTCTCGGCACTGGTAGTTATCCCGGCAATCTGTGCACTTTCAGCTACACCGGAGGCAGCGAATGAAGCACTCAGTCAGGGCAACTTCGGACTTACATTTATTTACATTTATCAGTTATTTACAACAATCCCGGGCGGAAGATTCATTTCCTTTATCTTCTTTGGATTACTTGCAATTGCAGCAATCACATCACTGTTCTCTATGATCGAAGTTGGAGTAAAATGTGTTGTTGACCTTGGATTGCCGCGGAAGAAAGCAGTTGTCAGTGTCTGCTTCGCAGGATTCTTAGTAGGATGCTTCTCATGCTGGTCACTGGTTAACATTGATAATCAGGACTGGGTATGGGGAATCGGACTTCTGGTAAGTGGTGCCTTTATTGCAATCCTGGCATGGAAATATGGTGTGGAAAAATTACGTACACAGGAAGTAAATGCAAAAGGTGCAGATGTACATCTTCCAAAAGCATATTATACCGGATGTATGTATCTGATTCCGGTTCTGGTAGTGATCATGGTGGTTTACTGGTTATTACAGACAAAAGAGTGGTTCCCGGATACATGGCTGAATCCATTTATTATCCAGGATAATACAGGAACCGTATTACTTCAGTTCGGAGTAGTGATCCTTGCAGGTCTCGCACTTTCCAAGTTCTTTAATACAAAGACTGCAAAGGGAGCTATGAAAGATAACGAAGCTGGAAAATAATAGTAGAAAGAAGGTATGAACTATGACGATGGATGCAATTATTATGATGGTGATTACACTTGTTGGATATATTGGCGGATTTAGTTATTTCATGATACGTGTATTTAAAAAAGAAAGAAGTAAATCCAAAGAGTAGCTATCGAATGAGAAGGAATAAAGGATAGTATGATAGATTAGACGACGTTCTGATTGAAATGAATACATAACCGAACAGACCGGAGCCGGATTCTTGTCAGATGTGACAGGATTCCGGCTCCGGTCCTTTTTATGCATGTGTATTAGATGTCAAGTGCGGCATGGTATCCATCTTTATTAAAGCCGGGAAATATTGTTCATATCCCCGGCTGATTCATTTTTTAATACCATCTCGTCATAGGAAGATCATTATTAATTCCCTTTGTCATTAAAATCTGATGGATATCAATAATTCCGTTATGGAAGGTGGCGGCACATGCAGAGAGGTACATATCCCACATCCTTAAGAAACGTTCATCAAACATTGTATGTGCTTCTTCAATATGATCCTTGAAGTTTTTCTCCCAGCAGAGAAGCGTACGGTTATAGTGAAGACGTAAGTCCTCGATATCCTGGGTATGGAAGTTATCTTCTGCCATGCAGTTCATGACTTCACGAAGACTGGGAACAGATCCGCCCGGGAAGATGTATTTCTTGATCCATGGATCACCAGGATGCTCTTTTAATGCACTGATGAAGTGGAGCAGGAACAGACCGCCGTCTTTCATGACCTTGCTGACACAGTCTAAGTATAACTGATAATTCTCACGGCCGACATGTTCGAGCATACCGACGCTGACAACGCGGTCATACATCTTGCCGTCAGAAGGAAGATCACGATAGTCCATTAGCTTGACTTCCAGATAGTCGGACAATCCTTCCTCTTTGATACGTTTCTGGCATTCTTTGTATTGTTCTTCACTTAAGGTGATGCCGGTACCTTTAATTTTATATTTCTTAGCAGCTTCAATCAGAAGGAATCCCCAGCCGCATCCGATATCAAGAAGAGTCATACCTTCTTTCAGATATAACTTTTCAAGAATGTAATCAACTTTATTCTTCTGCGCCTGATACAGGGTATCATCTTCATGTTTGAAATATCCGCAGGAATAACTCATTGTTTCATCGAGCCAGAGTTTGTAGAAGTCATTTCCGATATCGTAATGACTGCTGACTTCTTTTTTTTGGTTTTTCTTTGATGAAGATGGGAACATGATAGATTTCAAATGATGTTCATCAGTTGAAAATTTACCCATCTGACCAAGAAGGTTATCAAGTGCCTGATAAAGGTTTCCCTCAATATCAAGATCACCATCCATGTAAGCTTCTCCAAGTGCAAGAGAAGTACTGGTGACCAGATCCTTTAATGGGATGACCTTTTTGAAATTTACGGTAAATGTAGGTGCGCCTTCGCCGATCAGATGTTCGTGTCCATTAATTTTGACCAGGAAAGGGTGTTCATCGAATTTTTTTAAGAATGTTATCATGGCCTGTTCTTCCAGCATAATATAACCTCCAGTTCTGCTATCATTATTTCCTTCAGCAAGAATTATATTCCTTATAAATTTTGAAAGTCAAATAAAATAGACATTTTTAAAAAATTGTATTGGAACTACCAATAAATGAAAACATATATCAAGAACGCATATATTCCTTGACTTATGTGATAATAAGAGATAAAATACATATACCCCGTAAGGGTATGAATATGAAAGGAGTATGCTTATGGAAGACAAGAATACAGATAATATGGAAAACAAATCAGAAAAAGAATGCTGTTGTCACTCGTCCAAGCATCGTTCGGATAAAGAATACAAGGATCTGATGAATCGTCTGAGCCGGATTGAGGGTCAGGTACGCGGTATCAAAGGAATGCTGGAAAAGGACGCTTATTGTCCGGAGATTCTGGTACAGGTATCAGCGGTGAATGCGGCACTGAACAGCTTTAATAAAGTATTGCTGGCGAATCACATCCGTACCTGTGTGGCAGATGACATCCGGGACGGAAAAGATGAGACGGTTGATGAACTGGTAAAGGTGTTACAGAAGCTGATGAGGTAAGTAAAGTTTATAGATGTATAGTCTGCTCGGAAAGCATTTTCTGAGTTTACTATAAAGGAATAAGAAAAATAATAATGACAGGAGGGAACAGACAACAATGGAACAATATATAGTAACCGGGATGAGCTGTGCAGCCTGTAGCAGCAGAGTCGAAAAAGCAGTTTCGAAAGTGCCGGGTGTAACATCCTGCTCGGTAAGTCTGCTTACCAACTCTATGGGAGTAGAGGGAACTGCAAGTGAACAGGAGATCATTAAGGCAGTCGCAGATGCCGGATACGGAGCATCGAAAAAAGGAGAAGGAGCGGCAAAGACACAGTCGTCATCAGCATCTGCCGGAGAAGATATGTTAAAAGACAGAACGACACCGGCATTAAAGAAGCGTCTGATTGCATCACTTGGATTCCTGATCGTCCTGATGTATTTCTCCATGGGTCATATGATGTGGGGATGGCCGGTTCCGGGATTTATGAAAGATAATCATGTAATGATGGGGCTGCTGCAGATGCTTCTGACGATTGCAGTCATGGTGATCAACCAGAAGTTTTTCATCAGTGGATTCAAAGGAATGATCCACAGAGCACCGAATATGGATACCCTGGTGGCACTTGGATCCGGAGCGTCTTTTGTATACAGTACGTATGCACTGTTTGCAATGACAGATGCGCAGATGCGTGGGGATATGGATGCAGTAATGTCTTATATGCATGATTTTTATTTTGAATCAGCAGCTATGATCCTTGCACTGATCACAGTCGGAAAGATGCTGGAGGCAAGATCCAAAGGAAAGACGACCGACGCATTAAAAGGACTGATGAAGCTTGCGCCAAAGACAGCGGTTGTGATCCGTGGAGAAAAAGAAGTACAGGTATCGATCGAACAGGTACAAAAGGGAGATTGCTTTGTTGTAAAACCGGGAGAGAATATTCCGGTTGACGGAGAAGTCATAGAAGGAAACAGTGCAGTCAATGAATCTGCTCTTACAGGTGAAAGTATTCCGGTAGATAAGGCTGTCGGTGATAAGGTATCAGCCGCAACCGTAAATCAGTCCGGATATCTGAAGTGCCGTGCGACCAGAGTCGGCGAGGATACGACACTTTCGCAGATCATTCAGATGGTAAGTGACGCGGCTGCAACGAAAGCACCGATTGCAAAGATTGCGGATCGGGTATCGGGAGTATTTGTGCCAACGGTTATCACAATTGCAGTGATCACAATTATTGTATGGCTGATCGCAGGACAGAGTATTGGTTTTGCATTATCCAGAGGGATTGCGGTGCTGGTGATCAGCTGTCCGTGTGCGCTCGGACTTGCAACACCGGTAGCAATTATGGTCGGAAATGGAATGGGAGCCAGAAATGGTATTATGTTCAAGACAGCAGTTTCACTGGAAGAGACTGGAAAGATGCAGATTGTTGCGCTGGATAAGACCGGCACGATTACAAGTGGAGAACCGAAAGTGACAGATATCATTCCGGCAGCGGGAGTGACAGAAGATACCTTATTAAAATATGCGTATGCATTGGAGAATAAGAGTGAACATCCACTGGCAAGAGCAATCCTTGAAAAGGCAAAAGAGGAAAATGCCGGCATCGAAGAAGTTACCGGATTCCAGGCCCTTCCGGGTAACGGCTTGACAGCCATACTGGATGGTCATACATTATATGGAGGGAATCATACATTTATCAGCAGTAAGGTATCCGTTGATGGAGATATCCAGAAGAAGGCAGAGAAACTTGCCGAAGCAGGTAAGACACCATTATTCTTTGGAAATGAAGACCGTTTATTAGGTGTAATTGCAGTGGCGGATGTTATCAAAGAAGACAGCCCGCAGGCGATCAAAGAATTACAGAACATGGGAATCCATGTAGTCATGTTGACCGGAGATAACGAACGTACTGCAAAAGCCATCGGACAGCAGGCCGGAGTTGATGAAGTGATTGCAGGCGTACTTCCGGAAGGAAAAGAGCAGGTGATCCGTAAGCTGAAAGAAAAAGGAAAAGTTGCGATGGTCGGGGATGGTATCAACGATGCACCGGCACTTACAAGAGCCGATATGGGTATTGCGATCGGAGCCGGAACGGATGTTGCGATCGATGCGGCAGATGTTGTTCTGATGAAGAGCCGGTTAAGTGATGTGCCGGCAGCAATCCGCATGAGCCGTGCGACACTCCGTAATATTCATGAGAACCTGTTCTGGGCATTCTTCTATAATATTATCGGAATCCCGCTTGCGGCTGGTGTGTGGTATCCGCTGTTCGGATGGAAATTAAATCCGATGTTCGGTGCGGCAGCCATGAGTTTATCAAGCTTCTGCGTAGTATCGAACGCATTGAGATTGAATCTTTTTAAGATGTATGATGCATCAAAAGATAAAAAATTAAAAGCCAAAAAAGAAAAAAAGAGATCCAAGAAGGAGGACAAGACAATGAAAAAAATAATGCATATTGAGGGAATGATGTGTGGACACTGTGAGGCAGCTGTAAAGAAAGCACTGGAAGCACTTCCACAGGTAGATGAAGCGGTTGTAAGTCATGAGGCAGGAACAGCAGAGCTGACATTAAATGCAGAGATCGCAGATGATGTGCTGAAGAAGACAGTAGAAGACAAGGATTATACGGTGACATCTGTGGAATAATCTATGATTTCTTATATACAGAGGATACTTTTTATTTGAAGCATTCAAAGAACAATGCTATACTTAATTAGAAGTATCATAACGAGGAAGGAACGAAAGTTAATGAGAAAGAGTGGAATGTTAATGCCGGTCTCTGCACTTCCGGGGAGATATGGAATCGGATGTTTTTCAAAAGAAGCGTATGAATTTGTAGATATATTAAAAGAAGCAGGACAGAAATTGTGGCAGATCCTGCCGCTTGGACAGACGGGATACGGCGATTCACCGTATCAGTCTTTTTCAACATTTGCGGGAAACCCGTATTTTATCGATCTGGAGACGCTGATCGAGGATGAACTTCTGACGAAAGAAGAGTGTGACCAGGCAGATTTCGGAGAGAATGAAGAAGAAATCGATTATGAAAAAATATATAATGCAAGATTTAAAGTCTTAAAGTTTGCATATAAAAGAGCCAAAAAGAACGGATTGATGGAAAGTAAGGCATACCGTACTTATCTGGAAGAAGAAAAAGCATGGCTTGCGGATTATGCATTGTATATGGCAGTGAAAGATTCATTTGACGGAAAAAGCTGGGATCAGTGGGAGGAAGACATCAGGCTGCGTAAGCCGGAAGCAATTGCGGCATATCAGGAACAATTAAGTGCAGAGATTGATTTTTATGAATTTCTGCAGTATCTGTTCGCCGGACAGTGGGCCGGACTGAAAGCATATGCCAATGAACAAGGCATTGAGATTATCGGGGATATCCCGATCTATGTAGCATTTGACAGTGCAGATACCTGGGCGAATCCGAAGCTGTTCCAGTTGGATGAAGAAAATCTGCCGGTTGCGGTAGCGGGATGTCCGCCGGATGCATTTTCGGCAACCGGGCAGCTGTGGGGGAATCCATTGTATGCATGGGATTACCATAAGAAGACAGGCTATGACTGGTGGATGAAGCGGGTGGCTTGCTGCTTTAAATTGTATGACATCATCCGTATCGATCATTTCCGTGGGTTTGATGAATATTATGCAATCCCGTATGGAGATGAGACGGCAGAGAATGGTGAATGGATGCCGGGACCGGGCATGGATCTGTTCCTTAAGATGAAGGAAACATTAGGTGACCTTCCGATCATTGCGGAAGATCTGGGATTCCTGACAGATACGGTGAGACAATTGTTAAAAGACAGTGGTTATCCGGGAATGAAAGTACTGGAATTCGCATTTGTGGCAGGAGAGGACAGTGATTATCTTCCACATAATTATGATAAAAACTGTGTAGTTTATACGGGAACCCACGATAACGATACCCTTCAGGGATGGTATCAGACACTTTCCGAAGAAGATAAAGAGATGACAAAGGAATATCTGAATAATCCATACACTCCGGATGAAGAAGTACACTGGGATTTCATAAGTCTGGCGATGAGAAGTGTGGCAGATACGTGCATCATTCCGGTACAGGATTATCTGGGACTTGGTAATAAGGCAAGAATTAATATGCCATCTACACTCGGCGGTAACTGGATGTGGAGAATGAAAAAAGGCGCATTTACAGATGAACTGATTAAGAAGATCAGAAAAACGACAGAAGTCTGCGCAAGATAAACATAACAGGAAACAAAAAGAAAACACAATATTCAAACGAAGGATTCACTGAGAAGGGAATGGAAACGTTTTGGATACTGTGTTTTTCTTTTTGTTTTGTATATGCCCAAACTTCTGATTTTTCATAAAAGTATAATTTTTGACATAAAAAGTATGATTTTTTGCATAATAGATATGATTTTTGGTAAAAAAAAGTATAAAAAATTATAGAATGAGACTGTAATATGTTAAGATGGTATTAATAAAAGGTATGAGGTGTACTATGGGGTTGTTAAAACTGGTGATCGTAGATGATGAGCCGATCCTGCTGGAGGGTCTGGTGAAGACGTATGACTGGAACGGTATGGGATATGAAGTGGTTGGCTTTGCACAGAGCGGAGAGCAGGCGTTAAAGGTAATACGCGAAAAAAAACCACACGTAGTGCTGACAGACATCAGGATGAAACAGATTTCCGGACTTATGGTAATGGAAGAAATCAAGAAAGAGAACCCGGAATGTCAGTTCGTGGTATTAAGTGCATACAGGGATTTTGAATATGCGAAGAAGGCATGTGATTTGGGGGCATTCGCATATCTTCTGAAGCCGATTGAAGATGAAAAATTACAGGCGACGATGACAGATGTCGGTAAAATCTGTGAAGATCAGATCCGAAATGAGGAGAAGTATGACCGCTGGGAGAGACTTCTGAAAAAGGACGGAGATGGATTTTTGCAGGTTGTCGTGCAAAAATATGTCCAGAACCGGCTGCCGGAAGAAAAAGTAGATGAAGTCTTCCATACGCTGCAGGATGTCATGAAGGAAGGAGACCGGTTTATTACAGTATATGCAGATCTTGATCTGGCTTATAAGATTACCAATGAACTGGAATATGAAGCCTCGAGATTTTCCATGGTCAGAATGATTGAAGAAAAGATCGCAGAGAGATTCACATACTGGAAATTCGAAAGTGAAGAAGGACATCGTACATTTATTATAAAGACGCAGGAGAACACAGCGGTACATGAACTGAAAGAACTGCTGGAAGAGGTAAAAAAAGAAGAGAACAGCCCGGTTATTGCAGCAATATCCAAACCGTATAAAGGGATCCGCGGAATCAGAAGAAGTTTCGAAGAAGCGCAGAGATTGTTCGCTGTTACAAATGCATCCGGAGCGGGAGTATTTACAATCCCGGAGACTGTTGAAGAAAAAGAGGAAAGTCCATATCCGGCGGAGGCAGAGATGATGGTGGTCAACAGCGTGCGGAAGAACGACGCCGTACAGTTAAAGCAGGCATTTGTACATTTTATTTACCAACTGCCACACAGAGAAGAACTGCAATGCCAGTATATGCACAAGATCATGGTAAAGACAGAATTCATGTTAAAAGACAGTTACGGGATGGACGAATCACTGAATCAGCAATTTGAAAATTATTATTCGAATATGAGAAACTTAAAGGCGGCAAAAGCGGTGGATGTCTGTTACAAGATTTTGGGAACTGCTATTGAAAAAAGACTGGAAAATGCAGAGAAGAAAGAGAATAAAGGATCAAAAGAATACATTGCAGCGGCTGTGGCATATATAGATGAACATCTGGATAATGAAGATCTTTCGATTGTATCAGTGGCGACACATGTATATCTGAATCCGGTATATTTTGGACGGGTATTCAAGAATACCTTTCATATGACATTCAAACAATATCTGTTGCAGCGTAGAATGGAGCTGGCAAAGAGACTGCTGGAAGACGGAAGAACCAGCATCGGTAATATCTGCGAGCAGGTCGGAATCAGTAATCCATCCTATTTTTCACATTTGTTTAAAGAATATACAGGACAGCTTCCGAGAGATTACAAAAGGGAATATGAAGTATGAAAAAAAGTAAAATGTCAGGAATCCAGAAAAAGTATCTGAAGTATATGTGTACACTTCTGATACTGGCACTGGTTCTTTCCAGCATCTGTGTATGGACTTATGTCAGACGGAATATGACAGATGTGATTGTGGATAAGTATGAATTCATGAATGAGAAGATGGGGATAGCCCTGGATAATCTCTACCGGAAGACGGATGCCGTGACAGCAGAGATCATCCTGGAAAATGATGTGCAGAAGAGTCTGAAGAATAAAGAACTGCAGGAAGTAGAGAAGAATGCACTGAGCAAATATTTTGCATATATAGATCTGAATCATGTCGCTGATTACTGCTACATTGATAATAAAAGAAATGTTTACGAAAAATCCTATTCCCAGATTGGTTATTCGGATTTTCAAAGCAGCGGTCTGCGTGAGAAAATGGGGGATGAGTATGCGAAGACGCAGTGGATATGGACCCGGGATTACCTGTTTGGTACGGGGGACGAAGCTTTGTTTATCGGAAGATATGTGAACAGTATGGATTACGCACATGAACCTGGAATCGTGTATCTGAAGATGAATCAACAGTTTCTGGAAAGTGTTATGGATAAAGACAGGAAGATTGCAAAAGATGTTGCAGTGGGAATCATAAGTCCGGAAGGAAAGACTTGCATCCGGCAGGAACCGGAAGATCTCAGTATCGAAAAAAGGACAATGAAGAAGATTACGGAACTGACCAGAACGAAAAAATCCGGTGTGATCGTGCGGGGAAAAAAGATAGAAGGCGGGATTTTACAGGCATACCGGCAGGAAGAGACAGGGATGGTGATCTTTACACTGGTGCCGGATATGGTGTTGAATCAGGGAATGACGCAGATATTGATCGTATTATTCACTATCTATGCGGTGATCGCAGTGCTGGCGTTTGTATTAAGTCTTTATGCATCACAGACATTTACCCGGCCGATCAGACAGATCAGTGATGCCATGACAAGTTTTGATGGAAATGATTTTACACATACCATTCAGATCCATACGGACACAGAACTGGATAAGATCGGGCATGCCTATAACGAGATGTTAAAGAATATCGAAGAGTTCCAGAACGAGGTCAAGAATCAGCAGAAAGAACTAAGAATCAGTGAGATGAATACGCTGATCAGCCAGATCAATCCGCATTTTCTCTATAATACCCTGGATACCATCTATATGCTGGCGCGGATCAACGGGGAAGAGAAGACGATGAAGATGATACAGGCACTGTCAAAGTATCTGCGTCTGTCACTGAGCAAAGGACGTGAGATTGTGACAGTAGAAGACGAGCTGGAAAATGTAAAAAGTTATATGGAGATCCAGCAGATCCGCAATGAGAATCTGTTCCGTTATGAGATCGAATGTGCAGAAGAACTGAAAACAAGGTGGATATTAAAGCTGATTTTACAGCCAATTGTGGAAAATGCAGTCAAATATGGATTTTGTGATATCTTCGAAGGCGGTCTGATAAGGATCAGTGTCACTGAACAGGCAGGACAGCTTACATTCAGTGTCTATAATAACGGAACTCCGATGGAAGAGCAGATGGCGGAGAAGTTAAACGGACTGTCAGAGATACCGGTATCAAAAATGAAAGACAGTTTTGAAGACAAAAAACATGGTTACGGTGTGATAAATATCATTACGCGACTGCGGTTAAAGTATGGGGAGGATGTGAGATTTTTCTATGAATCGGATACAAATGGAACCGTCTGTGTTATCCAGATCCCGGATGACGGGAAAGAAAACTGTGAACAGTAGACGGATTATGGCAGCAGTGATGGTGATCGCCATGCTGACAGCACTGACCGGCTGTGCGGGAAAAGAGAATACACAGACCAGAAAAAAGAATAAAGTAGTAGAGATCCCAATGATCCTTACCGTAGATTCCAGTACCGGTAATAAGAATGAAGAGGAAGTGGTGGAGCGGTTCAACAGGGCATACAAAGGGAAGTATCATATAGATGTGGACTGGGTGATGGAGACAGAGGAAGAATACCGGAAGAATCTGAAACGTATGAATGTGACAGATGAATTACCGGCTATTATCACTGATCTGCGTATGCTTCCGTCTTTCTATCAGATGATGATCAAGAAAGGCAGGATTGAGGACCTGACACCTTACATAAACGAAGATCAGGAATGGAAAGATATGATCGAACCGTCAGTAATGGAATCGGTCCGGGAAGAGGATGGAAAGATTTATCTGGGTCCGGTCAGCACGGCGGCATTCGCCTGTTCAGGGGTTTTCTGGAACCGGGAGTTATTTGAACAGGCAGGAATCAGCAGATTTCCTGAGACATGGGAAGAATTCTGGAAATGTTGTGAGAAACTGAAAGCAGCAGGGATCACGCCGCTTGCCCTGCATACGGAAGGAACAGCATGGGCCGCAATGCTGCTTGCAACAGCAGAAGTAGCAGGAAGTGAAGAAGGTGCGGCATTCATGAAGCAATTATATCCGGATACCTATCAGAATGAACCGGGGCTGGAGATAGCCGGTACATTAAAAAAATTATTCCAATATACGACCCAAGATGCATTACATAATGATTTTGACGTAGCTCATGATAATTTCGTGGCAGGAAATGCAGCGATGATACCTAATGGTTACTGGATGATTGATCAGATTCCGGAGGAAATGCAGAAAAAAGTATGTTTTTCTACATTTCCTGAAAATAAACTGATAGGCTCACCAGAGACATTCGGCTGGGCAGTTGTATCAACTTATAGTGAAAAGGTGAAAAAAGGAGCAGTTGAGTTCCTCAAATTCAGAACGAAATTGAATAAAGAACAGAAAGAAGAATTGCTGAACAGCAGGACAAGACAGGAAGGAACGCTGTTGGATGATTATCTGAAGGCTTATACGGGAAATCCACAGATTGTACCGAATTATCAGGTGAAGTGGAATTCACTGCTACAGGAGGATGTACTGGGAGAATGTCTGGCGGAACTGGCACAGGGAAAGATAACGGAGCAGGAATTCACGCAGGCAGAAGACGAAAGCATCCGGCAGTTTGAAGAAGAACAATAGATATGTTTTTTTGTATATCAGGTTGTTTTATTGATACAGGGTTTGAGCGCATTTCTGTTAATATAATGACAACAAGAGAAACGAAGGTTTCAAAAAAGAAAGGCGAGGGAAATGAATTATGAAAATGCGTAAAGTTGTATCAGCAATGCTGGTAGCAGCCATGGCAACAGGAATGGTTGCAGGATGTGGAAGCTCTTCTGACAGCAAGTCAGACAAGAAAGACGCAAAAGGAAAAGTATACTACTTAAACTTCAAACCAGAACAGGATGAGCAGTGGCAGGATCTGGCAAAAGAGTATACAAAAGAAACAGGAGTGGATGTAACAGTACTTACAGCAGCATCCGGAGAATACGAAAAGACATTAAAATCTGAGATGGCTAAGAGCAATGCTCCGACACTGTTCCAGGTAAACGGACCGGTTGGACTTGCAAGCTGGAAAGATTACTGCTACGATCTGAAAGATTCTGATGTTGCAAAACAGCTGACAAGTGATGATTTCGCACTGATGGACGGCGACAAGATGTCAGGAATCGCATACGTAATAGAAAGCTACGGAATCATTTACAACAAAGAACTGTTAAAGAAAGCAGGATACTCAGCTGATGATATCACTAACTTTGACAGCTTCAAGAAAGTTGTAGAAGACATCACAAAGAATAAGGACAAACTTGGATTCTCAGCATTTACATCCGCTGGTATGGACGGATCATCTGACTGGAGATTCAAAACTCATCTGGCAAACCTTCCAATCTACTATGAATACAAAGATGAAGGAATCGATAACACAGATGCTATCAAAGGAACATACCTTGATAACTACCGTCAGATCTGGGATCTCTACATCAACAACGCTACTTGCAAACCAACAGAACTTTCTACAAAGACAGCTGACGATGCAACAGCAGATTTCGTAACAGGTGATGCAGTATTCTACCAGAATGGTACATGGGAATATAACAACATCAAAGACGTTGGAGATGACAATCTTGGAATCCTTCCAATCTACATCGGTGTAGAAGGCGAAGAAGATCAGGGAATCTGTACAGGTACAGAGAACTACTGGTGTGTAAACTCCAAAGCATCTGAAGACGACATTCAGGCAACACTTGATTTCATGAACTGGTGTGTAACATCTGATGATGGTGTAAAGGCAATGTGCAAAGACATGGGATTCACAATTCCATTTAAGAAGAACCTGAAATCAGACAACGTACTTGTTAACGAAGCAAACAAATATACAGAAGACGGAAAGACTCCTGTATCTTGGAACTTCTCAACAATGCCATCAGAAGAGTGGAAGAACGGAGTGGGTTCTGCACTGACAAGTTACGCAGCAGATCCGACAGATGCAAACTGGGCAAAAGTTACAACAGCATTCGTTGACGGATGGGCAAAAGAAGCTGCAGCAGCAAAATAAAAATAAAAATGTAACAATCAAAATAGTTATATGAAGTGAGTAGTGGCGGGCGGTTGCAAGAAACACCCGCCGCTTTTATGAAAAAGTGCAGGGAAATGAAGCGGAGATTCTCTGCATGGAAGGAGGAATTTATTATGGAAAAATCCATCAAACGTTATATGCCGATTTTCGTGCTTCCAACGTTTTTTGCATTTATTCTTGGCTTTATCGTTCCTTTTATTATGGGAATCTGGCTTTCATTTTGTAAATTTACAACCGTAACAGACGCGAAATTCGTAGGATTTTCAAATTACATAGAAGCACTGAAAGATACGGCATTCCGTCATTCATTCTGGTATACCGTACTGTTCGCGATTGCCTCTCTTCTGATCATTAACATCATAGCATTTGCACTTGCAATGGCACTGACAAAAGAAATGCATGGAACAAATGTCTTCCGTACGGTCTTCTTCATGCCGAACCTGATCGGTGGTATCGTACTTGGATATATCTGGCAGCTGATCTTTAACGGAGTTCTTTCCAGATATGGTACCGCACTTGCTCTGAATGAGTGGTATGGCTTCTGGGGACTGATCATTCTGGTCAGCTGGCAGCAGATCGGTTATATGATGATCATCTATATTGCGGGTCTTCAGTCCATTCCTGGTGATGTCATTGAAGCAGCAGAGATTGACGGAGCAAATAAGATCCAGACATTATTCAAGGTAACAATCCCGATGATGATGCCATCGATCACGATCTGTATGTTTCTGTCAATTACAAACGGATTCAAGTTATTCGATCAGAACCTGTCCCTGACAGCCGGTGAACCGTCTAAGATGTCTGAGATGATGGCGTTAAACATCTTCAATACGTTCTACGGACGTACCGGATGGGAAGGAGTCGGACAGGCGAAGGCAGTCATCTTCTTTGCGATCGTAGTTGTGATCGGTATGATCCAGTTACGTGCAACACGTTCTAAGGAGGTACAGCAGTAATGAAGAAAAAAACAAGTAAATTAAGCTGGTTTGGAACAGGTGCATTTACGATCATCGGTATTGTATATATCATGCCGATCCTGATCGTGCTGATCAACTCATTTAAAAATAAAGTATTTATCAACAAAGAACCATTCAAACTCCCGACAAAGCAGACATGGGTAGGAATCGATAACTTCCTGTCCGCAATTGACAAATATGAACTGCTGAGTGCAGTCGGCTGGACTGTATTTATCACAGTTGGTTCCGTACTTGTGATCCTTGTATGTACTTCTATGTGTGCATGGTATATTACAAGAGTAAACAGTAAGTTTACAAAACTGTTATATTTATTCTGCGTATTTTCCATGGTTGTTCCGTTCCAGATGGTTATGTTTACCTTATCGCTGGTAGCTGACCGTACAGGGCTTCGTACACCTTGGGGAATCATCATCATTTACCTCGGATTTGGTGCAGGTCTTGCAGTGTTCATGTTCTGCGGATTTGTAAAATCCATTCCACTGGAAATTGAGGAAGCAGCAATGATCGACGGATGTACACCACTTCGAACCTTTTTCTCCGTTGTACTTCCGATCATGAAGCCGACATACATTTCCGTAGGAATCCTGGAGACGATGTGGATCTGGAACGACTTCCTGCTTCCATACCTGGTATTGGATCTGAATAAGTATAAGACAATCTCAATTGCGATCCAGTATATGAAGGGAAGTTATGGACGTGTAGATATGGGTGCTGTTATGGCAGCGCTGATCCTTGCGGTAATTCCGGTAGTTATCTTCTATCTGGCTTGTCAGAAGCATATTATCAAAGGTGTTGCAGCCGGAGCTGTAAAAGGTTAATAAGGACAAAAAAGAGATTTGGCATTTGGATATGTCAGATCTCTTTTGGAATATGTAAAAGTATATAAGAAAAGTTGACAGCGGTGGAGAATGAAGATATCACTTGACATTTTTCACTTATTTTTTAAAATATAGTGAGAGATGAAGAGGAGTAGTTTTTATTATGAATTCAAATTTTGAATATTACAAAATATTTTATTATGTAGCAAAATATGAAAATCTTACCAAGGCAGCAACGGTACTGAAGACCAGCCAGCCGGCAGTCACGCGTACCATACACAAACTGGAAAATGAACTTGGCTGCCGCTTATTTACGAGGAGTAAGACCGGAATGCAGCTAACTCCGGAAGGCCGGACATTTTATGGATATGTAGCGGCAGGATGTGCCCAGTTTTTCAAAGGAGAGAATGATCTGAGCAATCTGATCTCGCTGGAGAACGGAACAATCTATATCAGCGCTACGGAGACGGCACTTCACTGTTATCTTTTTCAGGCAATGGAAGAATTCAACAGCCTGTATCCGAATGTGAGGTTTAAGATTCTGAATAACAGTACGACAGAGTCGGTGAATGCAGTAAAAGAAGGAAAAGTAGACCTTGCATTTGTATCGGCTAACCTTCAGGTGGCAAAGCCGCTTCGGATGAAGATATTGAGAAAATACAGGGATATACTGATCGCCGGAATGCGATTTGAAGAATTGAAAGCGGGGAAAGAGGAGTTATCGCTTAAGGAACTGGTGTCGTATCCATGGATCAGTCTGACTGCAGAGACGATTACCAGACGTTTTCTAAATGAATATTTTGAAAAGAACAGTCTGACATTTACACCGGATATGGAGCTTGCGACGACGGATATGATACTTCCGGCAGTAAGACATAATCTGGGACTGGGATTCATCCCGGCGGAATTTGCGGATGCGGAACTTAAGTCCGGACAGGTATTTGAAATCAAGGTAAAAGAAAAACTGCCGGAACGTAATATCATATTGATTTACGATATGGAATATCCGCAGAGTATCGCAGCAAAGGAGTTCCAGAAATTCCTGAAAGAGAAGGGCAATTAATCTGCCAATCATGAGAAATGAGAAATATAATAAAAACCCGGAAGCTTACACAAATTCGGATGATCATAACGATCTGACAAAGATAAAAGGTATCGAATTGGAGTAAAATATGGTAAGCTTTCGGGCTTTTTATTAAAACAAACTAATTAGTAGGAATTTTTATTTATGCCACTCCCAGTTACGGATCTCTTCAAGATCCTGTCCGTATTCGGCAATGTACTGTTTGTGCTCAACCAGCTTGTCGTTCATCTTCTGGATCAGGAATGATCCCTTGTTGCCAAGCTGTGGCAAGTGCATGATAGCATCTTTTACCAGGTTGAAACGGTCGATCTGGTTCTGTACACGCATATCGAATGGTGTAGTGATCGTTCCTTCTTCCTGATATCCATGAACGGAAATATTGTGGTTGTTACGTTCGTATGTAAGTTCATGGATCAGTGTCGGATATCCGTGGAATGCGAAGATGATCGGTTTATCTTTTGTAAAGATTGCATCATATTCTGCATCACTTAATCCGTGTGGATGTTTGTGATCTGATTCCATCTTGAACAGGTCAACAACGTTAACAACACGAATCTTGAGTTCTGGCATTTCATCACGAAGAATTGTAACAGCAGCCATTGTTTCAAGAGTTGGTGTGTCACCGCAGCAAGCCATAACAACATCTGGTTCTTCACCACAGTCGTTACTTGCCCAATCCCAGATACCGATACCCTGTGTACAGTGCTTAACAGCCTGTTCCATAGATAACCACTGGCAGCTTGGGTGTTTTGAAGCTACGATAGCGTTGACATAGTTCTTGCTCTTGATACAGTGATCGAAGCAAGAGAGTAAGCAGTTAGCATCCGGTGGGAGATACATGCGGACAACATCTGCTTTTTTATTAGCGATGTGATCCAGGAATCCTGGGTCCTGATGTGTAAATCCGTTGTGATCCTGCTGCCATACATTTGATGTCAGGATGAAGTTAAGAGAAGCAATTGGCTGTCTCCATGAAAGCTGGTTACATACTTTTAACCATTTTGCATGCTGAGCTGCCATAGAGTCAACGATACGGATGAATGCTTCGTAACTTGCGAAGAATCCGTGACGTCCTGTTAACAGATAACCTTCCAACCATCCTTCACACATATGCTCACTTAACATACCATCCATGATACGTCCGTTTCTTGCAAGACAATCGTCTGTGTCAAGAAGTCCGGCATTCCAGTCACGGTTCTGTGTTTCAAATACTTTGTATAAACGGTTAGACATACTTTCGTCAGGTCCGAAGATACGGAAGTTCTTGTTCTCTTCGTTTAATTCGAAGATGTCACGGATATATCCGCCAAGTTCGATCATATCCTGAGCCTTTGTCTTACCTGGTTCAACTTCGATTCCATAAGAACGGAAATCAGGAAGTCTTAAGTCTTTTAATAATAATCCACCATTTGCATGTGGGTTAGCTCCGAGACGGGCATCTCCCTTAGGTGCAAGTTCCGCAAGTTCTGGGATCAGGTGTCCGTTTTCATCGAAGAGTTCTTCCGGATGATAGCTTTCCAGCCACTCTTTTAAGAGTTCCAGATGTTCTGGACTTTCCATTGTAAGTGGTACCTGATGTGCACGGAAAGATCCTTCAATCTGCTGTCCATCTACAACCTTTGGTCCAGTCCATCCCTTTGGTGTACGCAGAACGATCATTGGCCATACCGGACGCTCTGGATCGTTGTTCTCACGTGCATTTTTCTGGATTGCTTTGATCTCTTCGATAACAGTATCCATTGTTTCTGCCATCTTCTTGTGCATTGTCATCGGATCATCGCCTTCTACGAAGTAAGGTTTCCATCCACATCCTTTGAAGAAGTTCTCAACTTCCTCGTGGGAAATACGAGAGAAGATAGTAGGATTACTGATTTTATATCCATTTAAATGAAGAATTGGAAGTACAGCACCGTCTGTAACTGGGTTCAGGAACTTGTTAGACTGCCATGAAGTAGCTAACGGTCCGGTCTCAGCTTCACCGTCACCGACAACAACTGTTGCGATCAGATCCGGGTTGTCGAATACAGCACCGAATGCATGAGCGATAGAGTATCCAAGCTCTCCACCTTCGTTGATAGATCCTGGTGTCTCTGGTGCACAGTGACTCGGAACTCCACATGGGAATGAGAACTGCTTGAACATCTTCTTCATACCTTCTTCATCCTGGCTGATGTTCGGATATACTTCGCTGTAAGAACCTTCCAGATATGTATTGGCAATTAAGAAGTTTCCGCCATGTCCAGGACCTGATAATAAGATCATATCCAGATCATAACGTTTGATTTCACGGTTGCAGTGTACATAGATAAAGTTCTGTCCTGGGACAGTTCCCCAGTGACCAACGATTTTTTTCTTGATCTGATCCATTGTAAGTGGCTCTTTTAATAATGGATTGTCAAGAAGGTATAACTGACCGGCTGACAGATAGTTGGCAGCACGCCAGTAAGCATTCATCTTTTCAAGCATTTCCTGAGATAACGGCTGCTTCTCAAGACATGTTTTTGTGTCTTCCATATTCTTACCTCTTTCTTAAAAATAATTTTCGTGTTATTTTTTTAACCATCTGTAGAATAACACAATGAAAAGTATGCGTAAAATAGCAATTATGCATTGTAAATATAAGTTTTTGGTATGGATGGAGGAAAAGACTGGGGCTGGCAGATTGACCCGGTAGGAGTGCGTTATGCGCTGGTTACATTATATGAACATTATGAAGTACCATTATTTATAGTAGAAAATGGTTTAGGAGCAGTTGATATCTTGAAAAAAGATCATACTTGTGATGATGGTTACCGTATTGCATACCTGAAAGAATATTGCTATTTATAAGATTAAATACAACTTAGGTTGCTGTTTTGTAAAAATAATACAAGTGAGTACAAAATAAAAGTTGTATTGTACTATAAAGAAAGTACGAAAGAAATGAAGAAAAATGCACAAAAAATTCATTCTTTGTTCATAATTATTGAAACCAAGACTGTCAAAACGCACAAAAAGCGGTTTTGACAGATGAAAACACCATGAAAAGCGCTATGAGACAGTACAACTTTGTTGAAAAAAATGGTTGTATTTTATTGCAAAACGATACCAGTTAAGTATATAATCTAATCATCAAATAAATACAGAAAACGGAGGAAACATTATGAAGAGAGTTCTCAAAAAAGTAACAGCAGCTCTTTTGGCAGCAACAATGGTAGTTGGACTTGCTGCATGCGGAAACGGTGGAAGTTCTGATGACAAGAGCAGCAAGAGCAGTAAATCAGGAAAGGTTAAAATCGGAGTTTCTATCTGGTCTTCAACAGACGTTCTTGGATCACAGTGTAAGAAGATGCTGGATGCAGCAGCTAAAGCACTGGATGTAGAAGTACAGTATGTTGACCAGGGACATGTATCTGAGAAAGTTACAGCTTCTGTAGAGCAGTTAGCAGCAGCAGGATGCCAGGGAATCATCATCTGTAACTCATCTGATACAGAGATGACATCAGCAATCAAGACATGTAATGATAATAAAGTATATCTTGCACAGTTCTTCCGTGTAATCAGCAAAAAAGACAGTGCAGATATCTACAAAGCAGCAAAAGATTCCGCTTACTACATCGGAGCAGTTCATGAAGATGAACCTGAAAACGGTGCAGAACTTGTTAAGATTCTTCTTGACAAAGGTGATCGTAACATCGGTCTGATCGGCTGGGAGCAGGGAGATGCTACTTGGCTTGGAAGATGGGAAGGTTACAAAGCCGGAGTTGAAAAATGGAACAAAGAAAACCCAGACGACAAAGCAAAAATTTCTGAGCCACAGTACGCTGGTACAACTTCAGAAGGTGGATCAAAAGCTGCTGAAGCTTTAATGGCAGCAGATCCTAAGCTTGATGCATTGATCCCAGCTGGTGGTGGTGGAGATCCACTTCAGGGAGCAATCGCAGCAGTTGAACGAGCAGGAAAGACTCAGGACATCGATATCGTTTCTACAGACTTCCTTCCAGACCTTGGAGAAAGACTTCAGAACGGATCAATGGCCGGTGAATCCGGTGGACATTTCTGTGACCCACTGATCGCATTCATGATGGTTTACAATGCAGTAAAAGGTAACTACAAAGACTTCGCTGGTAAATTCGAAGATGTTCCATTCCCATACTTGTATGTATCATCAGCAGAAGACTATGCAGCATACGAGAAATATTTCGTAGATCAGCTTCCATACACAGACGATGAATTAGTAGCTATGTCTAAAGAAAGTATGAAAGAGCTGAAAGCTACTGCAGCAAGCGTATCTATCGCTGATGCAGAGAGCCGTGCCGCTAAATAAGACGGACACAAGATAACAGAAAATAATTTGGGGAGGGTGACGTCGCAAGAAAGGCGATGCCACCTTCTCTTTTAAAAAGATAATAAGAAGAGGTAGATAATATGGGCACTACTAAAAAACTCTCAGGAAAGACAATGGGGTATGTAATCCTGATCGGTCTTGTGATTGTTTCCTGGGTAATCTTTAAAATATTGACACCACATAACTTCGGCTCATTTTCCAATATGCTCAATTACTTTCAGGCCAGTCTGATTGCCACTGTAGGTGCGGTTGGTTTCTATTTCGTAATGGTAATGGGAATGTTCGATTTCTCTATTGGTGCAAACATCATGCTTTCCGCAATCGTTGGTTGCGTATTGGCAACAAAATTTAATTTAGGATATTTCGGACTGATCGTCGGAGGTATTCTTACAGGTACAATCGTTGGTTTATTAAACGGAATTTTCTATGTGAAATTAAGAATTCCATCTATGATCGTTACAACAGGTTTGGCACTTATCTATGAGTCGCTGGCAAACTACATGGCAGGTGGTGTAGAACAGACACTTCCGGCACACTTAAGAGCATTCGGACGTATGCCATGGGATATCATCCTTGCATTGGTAGCATGCGTTGTTGCTTACATATTCTTAAACTACACTAAAATCGGAACTTATACTTATGCGATCGGAAGTGACGAGTTCGTTGCTAAGAACATGGGTATTAATGTTAATAAATACAAGGTGCTTGCATTCATCTTAAGTGGTGCGTTCCTTGGAGTAATGGCAATTCTGACAATCAGTTATGGTTCTTCAATGGTAGCGGTTACCGGTATGGCATCTATGAGCCGAAACTTCGTACCGACAATGGGATGCTTCTTCGGTCTGGCATTTAAGAAATATGGTATGCCGCTGCAGGCTATTATCATCGGTGAATTCGTAATCAATATTATTTTCTTCGGTTTCATCGCACTTGGTGCTCCTACAGCGATCCAGGACGTTATTACAGGATTTGCACTGCTGATTATCGTTACTCTGACAACAAAGGTTACAAAAGGCGAGATTGTCAAGTAATAGAAGGAGGAAGACAGCAATGAGTGAAGTGAGATTACAGGTAAAACATGTTTCTAAAAACTTCGGTATCACGAAGGCGTTGAAAGATGTGTCATTTAATATCAATAAAGGTGAGGTTCACGCACTGATCGGTGAAAATGGATCCGGTAAATCAACAATGACAAATATGTTGACAGGAATCTATACACTGGAAAGTGGACAGTTCATTCTGGATGGAAAAGAAGTTCATCCGAAGAACCAGGTAGAAGCAAATGAAGAAGGTATTTCTATCATCGTACAGGAACTTGGAACTCTTTCCGGACTGACGGTAGCAGAGAATATCTTCCTTGGACATGAAGATCAGTTCGTTCATCTGGGGATCAAGAATACTGCAGCAATGAACAAAAAAGCAAATGAGCTTTTACAATCCTATGGATTTGATAAGATCAAAGCAGGAGATATGATTGATGATTATAATTTCGAAGACCGTAAACTGGTTGAGATCGTAAAAGCTACATATTTTAATCCTAAGATCGTCGTTGTCGATGAGACGACAACTGCTCTTTCGCAGGAAGGACGTGAAGAACTGTACAAACAGATGAATCGTGTCCGTGACAATGGAAATACGGTTATCTTTATTTCCCATGACCTTCCGGAAATTCTTGACAAATCCGATACAATCACAATCCTCCGGGATGGTGTATATATCGATACGGTTAAGAGTGCAGATGTGAACGAAGATGATCTGAAGAAGCTGATGGTTGGACGTGAAGTAACAGGTGATTACTATCGTTCAGACTATGGTGAAAAAGTATCAGATGAAGTTGTATTATCCGTAAAGAATGTTACAGTTCCAGGACTGATCGAAGATATCAGCTTTGATTTACACAAAGGAGAGATCCTTGGATTCGGTGGTCTGTCAGAATCAGGTATGCATGAGATCGGTAAAGCAATCTTCGGTGCATCTTATGACAGAGAAGGTGAAGTTGTTCTGGCTGACGGAACACACATCAACGATATTCCTACAGCAATTAAGCACAGCGTTGCTTATACATCCAAAGACCGTGACAATGAGTCGGTTGTGCTGAATCAGAGTATCGGTGACAACATCTGCTTACCATCATTAGATGAACTTGCTAATAAAGCACATATATTAAGCGATAAGAAACGTAGAGAGTTTGCCGATAAATATGCAAAACAGATGTCTGTAAAGATGAATGATGTAAACCAGTTCGTTTCAAATCTGTCCGGTGGTAACAAACAGAAAGTTGTTCTTGCAAGATGGATCGGAAAAGATTCTGATATCGTTGTTCTGGACAGTCCTACCCGAGGAATCGATATTAAGGTAAAACAGGACATCTATCAGTTGATGAACCAGATGAGAAAGAACGGTAAATCCATCATCATGATCTCAGAAGAGTTGATGGAACTGATTGGTATGAGTGATCGTATCATTATTATGAAAGATGGAAGTATCAGTGGAGAACTTGAACGTAATCAGAACCTGGATGAAAATGGTCTGATTTCGATGATGGTATAAGGAGGCAACTATGGGAAGTCAAGTAAGTGCAAAAACAAACGATAAGGAGCAGCAGCTTAAGAAAGCGTCTAAGATGGCGATGGTTCGTGCGCTCCTGCCAATCGTAGGATTGGTTGTTATTTTCCTGCTGTTCAATGTCCTGACAGATTTCCGTATGATGGGAAATATGTCACTGGCATTTTCGCAGGTATATGTTACAATGATTGCAGCTATGGGCGTGTTCTTCATTATGACAATGGGCGGCCTGGACTTTTCTCAGGGATCTATCCTTGGAATTGCTTCAATCGTTGTATGTATTCTTTCAAAACATGGAATTGCAATTGCAATTCTTGGTGGTATTGCATCAGGTGCGATCATCGGTGCGATCAACGGATTCTTCTATGTATACCGTAAGATCAAATCATTCATTGTTACAATTTGTACCATGTTCTTATTCCGTGGATTTATCAAATATATGACAACGAATGCACCTGTTTCCGGTTCTGCAACATTGATCAATTATGACAGTACAGGATTCAAAGTGGCTTGTACAGTAGTTGTTCTGGTTATTGGATTTATCGCATTCCGTTATACAAAATTCGGAACATATTTAAAAGCGATCGGAGCCGGTGAAAAAGCAGCAATGTTCTCAGGAATCCGCACAGACAGAATGAAATTCCTCATGTATGTACTGGCAGGTGCACTGACAGGATTTGCAGCATTTATCAACGTTATCAAGGTTGGATCTGTTACATCTTCCGGTGGTAACCAGTTAGAGACACAGATTCTGATCGCTCTGGTATTAGGTGGTATGCCTATTTCCGGTGGAGCCAAGGTAAGATTTGAAAATATCGTTGTTGGATCTCTTCTTTACGTCGTACTGAACAGTGGATTGACAATGATGGGATTCTCAACACAGATGATGCAGCTGATCCAGGGAGTTGTATTCCTGATCTTCGTAGCAGTATTCGCAGACCGTGAATCACTTACAGTTATCAAATAATAAAATTATTTATTCATTACGGGCAAAGACATTCTTTGATGTTTTTGCCCGTAATTGGTATATGGAGCATTTATGAAGAATACGAATCAGGAAGGTCTGAAATATCAAAAATTATATAACTGGGCACATACACTGATCACCAGTGGTGTGATCAGGAACATGGATAAATTCCCATCAGAGCCGAGCCTGCAGAAGAAGTTCGGATATTCCAGGCAGACAGTAAGAACGGCTTTGCAGCAGCTGGAAGAAGAAGGGCTGATCACCCGGGTGAGGGGGAGCGGAACATATGTGTCTTATGAAGGACAGATGATAGATGATGACCGGCCGAGAGTAGGACTGCTGCTTAGCTATTATTCGGAATATCTCTTCCCGGAGGTGTATGACGGCATAGAAGCTTCCCTGAGTGAAAAGGGGTATCGTATCGATGTGGCAGTTACCAAGAACCGTCTGAACGATGAAGCGGTTTATCTAGAGAGTATGCTGAAGAATAACGTCTCGGGTCTGATCATTGAAGGTTCACGTTCTGCATTTCCAAATCCGAATCTGCGTCTGTTTGAAGAAATTAAGAAGCGGAATATACCGACAATCTTTATACACAATCATTATGAAAATATGTCTTTTGACAGTGTAGAGATGTCGGACACCAGATCGGCCTATGAACTGACAAAGACGCTGATCGAACATGGGCACAGAAAAATCGGAGGAATTCTGAAATATGATGATATGCAGGGGATTGCGCGTTATAAGGGGTTGATCCAATGCATGTCGGATTATGGAATTAAATATGACGATGACTGCATCAGATGGTATTCTACCAGAGAGATGGAAGACAAGTTCGGTAAGAAAGGACTTACTCATATTTACCGCCACACCAGAGAGTGTACAGCAATGATGATCTATAATGATGAAGTGGCGAGAGTGTATTTGGAATTTCTGGATGAGAGAGGGGTACACGTTCCGGAAGATCTGTCGGTAGTATCTTTTGATGATGCGGAGCTGATGGATAATACAGATGTTAAAGTACTGTCCGCCATACATCCGAAAAACAAGCTGGGATATATTACAGGGAATCATCTGTTGCGTATGATGGATGATGAAGACTGGCAGACAAAAAATTATGCATACCGTTTTCCAGTGAGAATAAATGATGGTAATTCCGTGAGAAAATTGTAGAAGTTAATCTTGACAGGAAATGGGAAAAAGAGTATTATACAAATATAGTATGTTACTTGTTAGTAAACGATGAACGAGGCATTAACTATGTGTAAATTATTAAATGTATTTATGCAGAGTTAGTGCCTTTTTTGTGTTAATAAGTTGATAAAAAGGAAAGACTATGCATAGATACACGTACAAAGAAAAGGAGAAAAATATGAAAGACAAAATCTTTGGCGTATTGCAAAGAGTAGGGCGTAGCTTCATGCTCCCGATCGCAATTCTTCCGGTAGCAGGATTGCTTCTCGGTCTTGGCAGCTCATTTACCAATGCCACAACCATTGCAACTTATGGACTGCAGGGAATCCTGGGAGAGGGAACAATCCTTCATTCGCTGCTGATTATTATGAACAAGGTTGGAAGTGCGATCTTCGATAACCTTCCACTGATTTTTGCCGTTGGTGTAGCCATCGGAATGGCAAAGAAGGAAAAAGAAGTTGCAGCATTATCAGCATTGATCGCATACTTTGTTATGCATATTTCCATTAACAGTATGCTGGAAATCAGCGGGAAGATCGCAGCTGACGGAACCATTTCCAAGAATGTCCTTGAAGGAACGATCGCTTCTGTGTGTGGAATCAATACACTGCAGATGGGTGTGTTCGGCGGTATTATTGTAGGACTTGGAGTTGCGGCACTTCATAACCGTTTCCACAAGATTGTACTGCCAAATGCATTATCATTCTTTGGCGGTTCAAGATTCGTACCGATCATTTCAACAATTACTTATATGTTCGTCGGAATCGCAATGTATTTCGTATGGCCGGTTGTGCAGAACGGTATCTATGCACTGGGCGGTCTGGTAACAGGAACCGGATATTTCGGAACACTGATCTTCGGTATTGTAAAACGTGCGCTGATCCCGTTCGGACTGCATCATGTGTTCTATCTTCCGTTCTGGCAGACCGCTGTCGGCGGAACGATGGAAGTTGGCGGAAAACTGATTCAGGGTGGTCAGAATATCTTCTTCGCACAGCTTGCCGATTCTGCCAATATTACACACTTCAGCGCGGATGCGACAAGATATTTCTCCGGTGAGTTCATCTTCATGATCTTCGGACTTCCGGGAGCGGCACTTGCTATGTACCGTACGGCAAAACCAGAAAAGAAAAAAGCGGCAGGCGGACTGCTTCTTTCCGCAGCACTGACATGTATGTTAACAGGTATCACAGAGCCTCTGGAGTTCTCGTTCCTGTTTGTGGCACCGGTTCTGTTCGCAGTACAGGTTGTACTTGCAGGTAGTGCATACATGATTGCACATATCCTTAATATTGCAGTAGGATTGACATTCTCCGGCGGATTCTTAGATCTTCTGTTATTCGGTATCCTTCAGGGAAATGCGAAGACAAGCTGGATCAGAATCATTCCGGTAGGAATTATCTATTTCTTCCTGTATTACTTTATCTTCTCATTCCTGATCAAGAAGTTAGATCTTAAGACACCGGGTCGTGAAGATGATGATGCAGAGACAAAACTTTATACAAAAGCAGATGTCAATGCAAAAAAAGCAGGAAATACAGAAGCAGGTACAGAAGGAACTTCCGAAGATTCACTTAGTGCGGAAATTACAAGAGGACTTGGAGGCTCTGCGAATATCGAAGACGTAGACTGCTGTGCGACAAGACTTCGTTGTACGGTAAGCAATGCAGATCTGGTAAATGACGGAATTTTGAAAGCAACAGGTGCATCCGGCGTGGTCCATCGCGGACAGGGTGTACAGATCATTTACGGACCGGGTGTGACGGTTATTAAGGCGAACCTGGAAGACTATCTGGAACATGCGCCAAAAGAGCTGTATGAGCCTCAGAAAGACGCAGAAAGTACTGGTCAGAACATATCAGAAGATGATAAAATAGAAACCAAAGCAGAAGAAAAGAAAATTGTAGATACAATCGTGATCTCAAGTCCGATCACAGGAGTTGCGGCAGACCTTTCCACAACGCCGGACGAAGCATTTGCCGGACGTATGATGGGTGACGGTGCTGTTGTAACACCGGAAGATGCGATCGTAAGAGCACCGGAAGATGGAGAAGTATGCTTCGTATTCGATACCAAGCATGCGATCGGATTCATGACAGAGTCCGGAGTGAGCCTTCTGATCCATGTCGGTATTGATACCGTAAAACTGGACGGAAAAGGATTCGAATGCTTCGTTGAGAACGGACAGACGGTGAAGAAGGGTGATCCGATGCTGAAGCTGGATCTGGATTACCTGAAAGCAAATGCACCATCGGTAGCATCACCGGTTCTCTGTACAGAGCTTGAAGATAACCAGAAGATCCGCCTTCTGAATGAAGGAGAGATCAAGGCAGGAGATGAGCTTTTCGCAATTGATATCTACGAAGCGTAAAAGAATGTAATGTGGAGATACAAGTGGGGATATGATGTACAGGATAGAGAAAGTTTTAAATCATAATACCGTAATAGCCATCCATCAGGACGATCATAAAGAAGTCCTGATCATGGGAAAGGGAGTAGGATTCGGCAGAAAAGTTGCAGAAAGAATCGAAGTAAGACCAGAAGACCGTTTATATTCTCTCCAAAAATATAAAGAGCGGGGCGGGGCAAAAGAAATCGTAAAGTCTATCGCACCGGAATTTCTGGAACTGACGAATGCTGTGCTCGACGAGGCTGAAAAGGTATTTGGAAAGATTGACCGTATGGTACTATTCTCACTTGCAGACCATATTGCATTTGCAGTAAAACGTATTCAGAATCATGAGCAGATCAGTAATCCGCTCACAGAAGACATCCGTGTGTTATTCCATATGGAATTCAAGGTGGCGGAAAGTATCCGGCCTCTTTTGAAAAAGCAGTTTCAGATCGATATAGAAGACGACGAGATCGGATATGTGGCACTTCATATCCATTCGGCAATAGAAGACGAGAAAGTATCACAGGCAATGCAGATGGCAAGATCTGTCAGGGAATGTATCAGTATGGTAGAAGAAGCGATCGGAAAACCAATCGATATTGCATCATTATCTTACAACCGTCTGATGAATCATATCCGTTATATGGTGGCAAGAGCCTTGAACGGTGAGAAGCTGAAGGTGAATATGAACGACTATATGGAAGTGAAATTCCCGGAATCTTTTGGGATGGCACAAGTCATCTGCGACCAGGTAGGTACGAGTCTGGGAGTAAAGCTGGAAGAAGTAGAGACAGGATATCTGGCAATGCATATTGAAAGAGTTGCCAATGACGAACGTGAAATAGAAGAATAGTACACTTTGGAAAAAAGGCGAAAAATACACAAAAATAAGTTTTTTTGAAAAAAATAAAAAAAATTCAAAAAAACACTTGCAAAAGATATTGCGTTATGATATTATAAATCTCGGTCACGCAAGAGAAATAAAAACACGAAGCAGTGACTGAGATATGGCTCCATGGTCAAGCGGTTAAGACATCGCCCTTTCACGGCGGTAACACGGGTTCGATTCCCGTTGGAGTCATTACCTAAGTAATTAGGTGAAATGCCGATGTGGCTCAATTGGCAGAGCAGCTGATTTGTAATCAGCAGGTTATCGGTTCGAGTCCGATCATCGGCTTAGTCCTTACGGGACTTAAAGATTTTGGACCTTTAGCTCAGTTGGTTAGAGCAATCGGCTCATAACCGATCGGTCCTGGGTTCGAGTCCCCGAAGGTCCATGAAATGGCCCAGTGGCTCAGTTGGTTAGAGCGCCGCCCTGTCACGGCGGAGGTCGAGAGTTCGAGTCTCTTCTGGGTCGCTTGCTTGTCACTTTTAGTGAGCAGGCGATAAATAATTAAATATGGGATCATAGCTCAGCTGGGAGAGCATCTGCCTTACAAGCAGAGGGTCATAGGTTCGAGCCCTATTGGTCCCATTTTGCAACAAGAGATTGTTGCAGATTTCAAGATAGTTCAGTTGCAAAATGTGACTGATGCTGGAATGCCGCAGTGGCGGAACTGGCAGACGCACAGGACTTAAAATCCTGCGGGACTAACCTCCCGTACCGGTTCGATTCCGGTCTGCGGCATTAGTGAAAAGTAGGAGAAACGTTGAATTTACAGCGTTTCTCTTATTTTTTTGTTTCTAAAAGTTTGAACACCTTTGAACACTTTATGATGAAATACCAAGATTCTGAAAAGCAAGCCTGTCATTCTTCCTCTTATTGACATTCCGCAAGTAATGCAATGTTGTAGCTGTCTCACTATGTCCCATTAAATAACTAAGGGTTGTAAGATTATTTCCGTCAAAAGCTGTTGAAGCATTGTAAAAGCGGATTTTATGACTGGAATGATAAGGAACACCGGCTTCTTTGCAATATTTCTTCAATCGGCGGTTAAAGCTGTCTGTTGTCATAATCTCACCGTTAGGTTCAAAAACATATATTCCATTTGGATTTAATTCCTTTGCTTTGTGAAGAATTTTAAGTGCTTCGTCTGTAAGGAACTGTTTACGGAATCCATGAGAAGTATTTCCTTTCATTTGATTTACTACTTTTACTTTTCGGCTTGAGAATGTTAAATCATCATTCAATGTACGTTCACAGGTCGCCTGTCTGTGAAGATATACAAGCCTGTTATTGTAGTCAATATCTTCCCAACGGATAGCTTTTGTTTCTCCAACACGGATAAACAGATAGAAAGATAACTGTATTGCAAGAGAATATGGCTCTATGATACACCGAAGATAATTTAATAACTTATGCGTATCATCACGGGAAAATACATTGTCACTTTGTACTTCTACTGGCTTATAGGTAAACTGTTTGAAATTCACATCAGAGACAGGATTATGTGATATAATTTCTTCTTCGATCGCATAACTCATTATTCCATTCAAAACAGAACGGGCATTACTGACTCGCTTGTGCGTGAACTGTCGGTCTTTTGTAGCTTCTCTGAAAAAGCGGATAAGCGTGATTGGTTTGATTTCGCCTATCTTCATTTTAACAAGTTCTGTATCTTTGAAAAATCTATTCCATTCAGATACATATTCTTGAATTGTTTTTGCTTTTACGGAAGTATAGTCTCTTTTATACAAAAGCCATTCAGCGTATAATTCTTCCAGTGTGACATTCTGACGGTTTTCAGCTTTCTGCTTTTCGATATAAAATCTGATGATTTCTTTTTCAAGGTTCTCTTTACTCTTCCTCTTGACAGGACGGCGTTTGTTAGGTTTGGTTTCATCGGGTAAATAAGTACGCCAGCTTTTTTCTGATTCCGAGTAATAAATTTCATATTTGTGATTCTCCAAGATTTTTTTATTTGCCATAATTTTAAAATCTTTGAAGACTTCATCTGTGGTCATGTTAGCACAGGTGGCTAACGTATTCAATAATGTTATATCTGAAAACGTAACGGGATTATCCATAAGATTCCCCCTTTACGCAAGGATTTTCTTTTTTAATTTTGATGTAGATAACACTGCTGTCCTTTAAGCATGAACCAGTAGATAAGAAAGCGTTGGTATCGTAAATTTGCCTTGTGTATTCTTTCTGAAAGACGATATTTTCTTTTTGTAAGTCATGTAAAATGTCTTCGGTCAGCATGACTTTTGTTTCGTGTGGAACTTTCAGATTTTGAGATTTAAAAAAGGCTTTTTTCTTATGTTCTTTCAAATCAAGGTCTTTTCCAAAATACTTGCTAAGATAACGACCTCTGTTTTCTTTGCTGTCTACATCAATGCGATTGATTTTAATAAATCCATGTGACCATAAATTCTGTAATTTTTCTTTTGCTATATACGGAAAATCAAAGAAAATAACATGATAATGGATTGCTCCACGCTTCTGTTTCTCCCACGTTGCAAGGTATTTTAATAACTGGGTTTTGGTATGGTACAAATAATAATTTAATCGCTGGATAAAATACTTAAATTCTCGGTTAGTTATCAGGATTTCCTGAATGTTTTCTTTAAATGTCAGCGTTACAAATTTTGTTCTGTTATCAAAGTTGCAGTCAACAATACGGGCAATATCCCAACGAGCCTGTTCGTAATGCTTCTGCTTGCGTTTTAAACTGTCATATTGCTTATGAGCTGACATTTCATCAAATTTTTTTCGGTTACTTGTGTCTGTTAAATCTGCCTTTTCTTTCGAGTGAATAAAAATAGGGTTTTCGTAAATATATACTTCTTTTGTAGTAGGAGTTTCAATGATTTTCGTATTGTATGCAAAACACTCTTTTGTTTTGCTCACGAATCTCACCTCATATCCCAATTTTTGTAATGAATGTTCCGATTATTTTCGGAAGATGTTGTTTTATATATCAAGTATAGAGGTCAGCCAGTTCAGCACCTATGACGTTGTCCGGCACTGACTGGCTGACATAATGGGAAAAATTATTTCATTCCCACTTTTCTGATATTGGAAGCTTCTGCTTTGACAGAAAGACGTCCATTATAGAGACTAGCCCAAGTATGTAAGCCATCAAATGAGACTGGAATCTGCCCTTTTTGTTCAAGTTCCTCGTTGGTAACAATCGCTGTGTTGGCTTTAATGCCTACTTTGACTTTTTCAAACTTTAATTTTGGAAGAAGAACTGTATAGTAGAATCCTAATTTTTCTTTTGTAGAAAAGTCTACCCAGTCAGAAACTTCTACTAACTGAAATTCCTCTTGCAGTTTGTCTGGATTTAAAATAAAGTCATTTCCTCTAATCATCGTTTCACCTCCTTATAGATATCTGATTATCAGATATTAAGATAATCTTATGATAAAACAAGCATTGAAGAATGTCAATAGAAAATATCTGAATATCCGATAAAAAGATTGACGGACGGAAAATCTTGAAATATAATGTGCTTATGAAGGAGGTGCTTGAACGTGAACAAAATAAAAGAATTGAGAAAAGAAAGCAATATCACGGTTGCGGAACTGGCAAAAGAACTGGGTATTTCGCAGAGTATGCTGACAAACTATGAGAACGGCAATGGAACACCGAGAGATGAATCTATATGGGAAAAGCTGTCGCAGATATTTGGAGTAAGTAAAAGCCATGTCATGGGACTGACTACGGATATTGAAACTACACAGAAAACCAATCGGCTGAAAGTAGTGGTTGATATGTCCCAGCCAGTATCCGTACATCCAAAGAACCAGACAGAACTTGATATACTGGTGAAAATGGATTTACTGGACGATGATGACACGGAGAAACTGCTGTGTTTTATCAATGAACTTCTTGCGAAAGACAAATATGAGGGAAGAAGAGAATCGGCGATAGAATATCTGGCAGAATAGGGAATGTGTAGAGAACCGTCCACTTGCCCAGCCGACCCTCCGCCCTGTTAGGAACCGTCGCTCTGGGCATCCTGCGGAACGTTAGTCTTTGAAAGATACGGACAGCAAATGAATAATGGTGGTAAGTCGAAAAGGATAGCAGACAGCACAGGTGGTGTGTTGTTATGTTATTCTTTTTTATTGAATTGCTTAGAAAATGGAACTATAATGTGGGGGGAGAATTAGACAATCTTGAAGTTATAAAGGAGAAACACTATGGGATTATTTGGTAAAAACAAAAAAGAGCGAGAAAAAGAGTATATGAACAGATTAGATGTTCCATTATGTTTAAAAGAAGACTTTGAATTGATTA
>NZ_WWSA01000016.1:0-65065 GCF_009875615.1 Dorea sp. BIOML-A1 | reverse complement strand
CTCAAACATTCGTTTGTCTCAAGCGACAGCTTATTAAGAATATCACAAACAGTTGTGTTTGTCAACTGTTATTTTATTCTTTTTTTCAGGAACAATTCCCGAAGATTTCTGATTATGATCCGGCATTCTCTGCTTTTCCGTAATCAGTTCCCGCCGTCTTCTGCTCGACTCTGTTACCTCACGGCCTTGTCTAACGCGACAGCTAGATTAATATACCACAAGGGGGTTTGAATTGTCAACGTTGTTTTTATATTTTCTTCAATTTAGACAATTCAGATAATTTCATTCTTTTCCCCTGCTTATTTCTATATAAATTGCCTGTTTCCCTTTCTTGACACCGTCTATCTTTTCTTTTATGATTCTTCTTATATAAAAAGAAGGAGTTACTATTATATGTTTCACTTATTACTTGCCGTAATCTATCTTGCATTCATCAGCCTCGGACTTCCGGATGCACTTTTGGGCTCCGCATGGCCCTCCATGTATCCGGTCTTTCATGTACCCGTTTCTTACGCAGGAATCATTTCCATGATCATAGCCGCCGGTACCGTTATATCCAGTCTGCAAAATGACAGACTTACCAAAAAACTTGGTACAGGTAAAATCACTGCCATCAGTGTAGCTACTACTGCTGTTGCTTTGATTGGATTCTCTGTCAGCCATTCATTTATTGCATTGTGTCTGTGGGCAGTTCCTTACGGACTTGGCGGTGGAAGTGTTGATGCAGCACTCAATAATTATGTTGCACTTCATTACGAAAGCCGGCATATGAGCTGGCTGCACTGTATGTGGGGTGTCGGTGCCTCTATTGGACCTTATATTATGGGATATGCTTTATCTAATAAGCAGGGGTGGTCTATGGGATACCGCTACATTTCCATTTTCCAGATTGGACTTACTGCTATTTTAATCATAAGTCTTCCTCTTTGGAAGCAATTTCAGAACAAAGGAAACACCGGACAACCTGATTCCAGTTCCGTCTGCACTTTGCCGGCCCTGACTTTAAAGCAGATTTTTCAGATTCCAGGCGCCAGAGAAATTCTTTTTGCTTTCTTCTGTTACTCTGCAATCGAACAGACATCCTCTCTCTGGGCCAGTAGTTATCTCGTTCTGCACCTGGGTTATTCTTCAGAGAAAGCAGCTGGATTCGCAAGTCTCTTCTTTATTGGAATTACTGTAGGCAGAGGTATCAGCGGTTTCATTACTTTTAAGCTAAATGACTCACAGATGATCCATCTTGGTGAAGGGATCATACTTATCGGTGTCCTCGCCATGATTTTTCCTTTTGGAAAAACAATTGCTTTAACCGGACTTATCCTCATCGGACTTGGATGTGCACCGATTTACCCATCCATTATTCACTCAACCCCCGCACATTTTGGTGCGGACAAATCTCAGTCGATTATTGGAGTACAGATGGCGTTTGCCTATATTGGAACTTGTCTGATGCCTCCATTTTTTGGCATTATTGCAAGATCCATAGGTATTACACTCTTTCCGATTTATCTGGGAGTCTTTTTATGCATCATGTTCTTTATGTATGAAACAGTTATCAAAAAAACTCATATAGTATAGTTTTCTCATACCACATAACAATAAATAAAAAAGAACCAGTGGGGACACTAAAAAAGCCACAAAACTCCGTCCCCACTGGTTCTAAATATAATTCATTGCCTGATTCACGCTACTGACCCCGATCACTTCGATTCCGTCCACTTTCCCAATGGACTTCAATGTAACCGATGGCACAATACAAGTCTTAAATCCTAGTTTTTTAGCTTCTGCAACTCTCTGCTCGGGCATAGATACAGCCCTTACTTCCCCGCTTAATCCAACTTCTCCGAATACGATCGTATCTTCTGCGATTGGTTTATTCTTATAACTGGAAGCAATAGCCATTACAATGCCCAGATCAGCTGCCGGTTCATTCATACGAATCCCGCCGGCAATATTGACATAAGCATCGTAATTGGATAACGGAAGCCCCATCCTCTTTTCCAAAACTGCCATCAGCAGGTTAACACGGTTATAATCCAATCCTGCCGCAGTTCTTCTCGGCATTCCGAAATTACTCCTGCAGATCAGTGCCTGAATCTCCATCAGCATCGGTCTTGTGCCTTCCATCGCACATGCCACCACAGATCCGGCTGCATTCTCCGGCTTTCCACTCAACATGAATTCCGAAGGATTCTCTACCTCGCATAGTCCCTCTCTGCGCATCTCGAATACGCCGATCTCATTTGTTGATCCAAAACGATTCTTCACTCCTCGGAGTATCCGGTATGATGCATGCCTGTCGCCTTCAAAATAAAGTACTGTATCCACCATATGTTCCAGTACTCTCGGGCCTGCAACCGTTCCTTCCTTTGTCACATGTCCCACGATAAAAGTCGAGATATTCAGCCCCTTTGCCAGCTGCATCAGTACATTTGTTGATTCCCGCACCTGGGATACGCTTCCCGGTGCAGATGACACTTCTTCATTATACATTGTCTGAATCGAATCAATCACAGCAACATCCGGTGTTTCTTTCTCAATCACACTTTGAATTGCTGCCAGATTCGTCTCACATAATAAAAAGAGACTATCCGCGAATTCTCCCATTCGATTTGCACGCAATTTAATCTGCTTCAATGATTCCTCTCCGGAAATATAAAGCACCTTCTTCTGCCTGGCTGCCAGCTTCTGGCACACCTGAAGCAGCAGTGTTGATTTTCCGATTCCGGGATCCCCACCTACTAATACGAGGGAACCTTGTACGATTCCCCCGCCTAATACTCTGTCTAATTCTTTTATTCCAGTTTTTGTTCGTTCTTCATCTGTCGTTGATACACTGGATAAAGTCACAATCTGACTCTTTTTCTTTGCCACACTGCTGCCTCTGGATACACCGGCTGCCGGAGTACTCACCTTTTCCTCCACAAATGTATTCCACTCTTTGCACATTGGGCACTGCCCCAGCCACTTGCTTTCTTCATGTCCGCAATTCTGACAGAAATATATACTTTTCTTTATTTTTGCCATTATTTTCTTACGACTTTAATTCCAATCTCTTTTCCTGGATCTGCTTCTGCACTTACGCTGAGTTTTCCACTTAAGTTTGTTGTCATGTCTCCGATATTCACATCATCCATGTATACAACATACTCTGCATCCGCTTCCATTCCAAGTGTAAACTGAAAATCTGTCTCTCCACATACTTTAAACGAAACTACGTTCTCTGTTGCCTTGAAATTCTCTACTGCAGTTCCCGGTACGGATTCGTATACAAACATTCCGTTCTTTTCTAATTTTGTAATCTCTTTGAACGTCTTAACTTTGTAGATATCCCCCTGAAATTCGAATCCGTCTAACTTAGTTTTGCTGTCTAATGTATAATCTCCAAAACTAAGTGTACCGTCTGTTTCAGCTCTTAAAAGCTCTTTCACTGCTGCCATTTTCTTGTCCTCCTAAGGTTCTTCTTTCGTTCATTCTATTATATAATAAAATATTTTTAATTTGTAGTCTTTGCCGTAAATTTAATTTCTTTTTTAGAGATTCCAACAACAACTTTCATATTTCTTCCGATTTCCCCACTTAAAATTGCCTCGGCAAGTTTATCCTCTAACTGATTCTGTACAGCGCGTCTGAGTGGTCTTGCCCCATACTTCTTATCCATACCAGTCTCTACAATATGCTTTTTCACAGAATCACGAATCGTAAGATCGATTCCAAGCTGATCTTTTGCACGTTTGATCAGTTCTCTGCACATCAATCCCACAATCTTCTGCATCTGCTCAACTGTCAGTGGATGGAATACCAAAATTTCATCAATACGGTTCAAAAATTCCGGACGGAAGATAAACTTGACCTCATTCATAACGTTATTCTTCATCCGCTTATAATCTCCTGCGGCATCTTCTTTTGTATTAAAGCCCAGCTTTTTCGGATCGATGATTGACTGTGCTCCGGCATTAGATGTCATAATGATCACAGTATTCGAAAAATCCACCTTTCTTCCCTGTGAATCTGTAATGTGCCCGTCATCTAACACCTGCAAAAAGATATTAAACACATCCGGATGTGCTTTTTCTATCTCATCAAGCAAGATGACGGAATATGGATGTCTTCTCACCTGTTCGCTAAGCTGTCCGCCGTCATCGTGTCCGACATATCCCGGAGGCGAACCAATCAGCTTTGCCACACTATGCTTTTCCATATATTCAGACATATCTACACGGATCATAGAATTCTCCTCTCCAAAGAGGGCTTCCGCAAGAGCTTTGGATAATTCTGTCTTTCCGACTCCTGTTGGCCCCAGGAATAAGAACGAACCGATCGGACGCTTTGGATCTTTCAGTCCGACCCTTCCGCGCTTGATAGATTTTGCTACTGCTGTTACCGCTTCATCCTGCCCGACCACACGCTTATGAAGTGTCTGTTCAAGCTTATTTAACCTTGTGCTTTCTGACTCAGCCAGACGACTTACCGGAATCTTCGTCCACTGTGATACGACCTCTGCAATATCTTCTTCCGTTACTTCCAGATACTTTGCATCATTCTTCTTATGAATACGTTTCTTGATTTGTTCTGATTTCTCTTCTGCATCCTTTAATTCTTTATGAAGCATGGATGCCTCAATGATATTGCCGCTTTGAATTGCTTCTTCCAGTTCCTTTGCAAGTTCCGTCTGTGCCTTTTCCAGTTTATATACATTTTCCGGTACTTTAAATCCACGCAAGCTTACTTTTGAGCATGCTTCATCCACAACATCAATCGCCTTATCCGGAAGAAAACGGTCATTGATATAGCGGTTGGAATAGCTGACTGCTGCCTCCAGCGCTTCTTCTCTTATCTTTACTTTATGATGTTTTTCATATCTGGAGCGCAGACCTTTCAGTATCTCCAGACACTGATTTTTATCTGGTTCTTCTACCGTGATTGGCTGGAATCTTCTTTCCAGTGCCGCATCTTTTTCAATATATTTGCGGTATTCCACGATCGTTGTGGCACCGATCAGCTGCAGTTCTCCTCTTGCAAGGGACGGCTTCAGAATATTAGACGCATCCATCGCTCCTTCTGCACCACCCGCACCAATGATCGTATGCACTTCATCCAGAAACAGAATGATATTACCTGCCGCCTTCACCTCCTGAATCAGACGTTTCATACGTTCTTCGAATTCTCCGCGGTATTTTGATCCGGCGATCATACTTGCCAAATCCATGGTATAGATACGTTTTCCCCTGATTCCTTCCGGCACGATGCCTTCTGCAATCTGTGTTGCAAGCCCTTCGATGACTGCTGTCTTACCAACGCCCGGTTCCCCGACCAGACAGGGATTGTTCTTTGTGCGTCTGCTTAAGACCTGCATCAGCCGTCCGATTTCTTCTTCTCTTCCGATGACCGGATCGAGCTTTCCTTCTTCTGCTTCTGCTGTCAGATCGGTACCATACTGATCCAATACTCCGTTCTTTCTCCCCTCTTCCGGTCCATATTCTTCCTGATACATCTTCGGATCGATCCCGACAGTTTCAAATATTTCCTGATAGATCTTCTGAAGATTCGCACCTAACGTAGTCAGGATCTTTGCAGCAACACAATCCATATCACGGATAAGTGCCGTCAGCATATGTTCTGTTCCAATCTCTTCTGAGCGGAACTGTTCTGCCTCTGTCTTACTGTCTTCCAGAATATATTCCAGTCTCGGACTGTATTCTGGTCTCTTTCTGTCTGGCATCTCACCTGCAGGAGAGATCAGTTCGGACATCACTTTCTGTATATTTTCTTCATCTACCCCGTTCATTCCCAGAACCTGCGCCGCTACGCCGGTATAGACCTTTCTGAGTCCCAGAAGCAGATGTTCTGTTCCTACATAAGGGTGTGCCATCTCCTTCGCACTTTTTTCTGCAATCTTCAGCACTTCCTTAGCCTGCCTTGTATAATCCATGCCTTTTTGTTCCTTTCTGCCTATCTTCTATACTCGTCAAATATCTCATCCACCAATGCATGCACATCTTCTCTTCCAATATTCTTGCAGCATCCTTTTGCAAGTAATATCGCAAGCTTTTCCCTGAGTTTTAACATTGCCTGTGCCTTGTCCGCATCAATGGCGACTACGGCTCCTCTTCTCCTGTCCAACTGGATGAACCCTTCCTGCCGTAAGATCGAATACGCTTTATTCACCGTATGCATATTAATTCCCACAGTATCCGCCAGCTGTCTGACAGACGGTAAGGTATCTCCCTCCCGAATCATGTCTGTTGCAATCCCCATGATAATCTGATTCTGCAGTTGTACATAGATTGCCTCGCTGCTGTTAAAATCAATTTCTATCAACATCTCATCACCTGTTATCTGTCTTTTTCTTTTGTTATATGGATACTATAACACAATTAAAAAGAGCTTACAACCTAAATCGTAAGCTCTTCTTTTCATACTCTTTTCGTACTTTTTATGCTTCGTCAATCGCTTTACCAATATCATGACGCATATATTTATTATCGAATTTTACCCATTCGGTTGCCGCATAGGCATTAGCTCTTGCTTCTTTTAAGTCTTTTCCCTTTGCTGTCACACCAAGTACACGTCCGCCGTTGGTCACAATCTGATCACCGTTGAATTTCGTACCTGCATGGAAGCAGTAATAGCCTTCGTGCCTGTCAAATTCCTCCAGTCCGCTGATTGGAAGTCCTTTGTCATATTTCACCGGATATCCGTCACTTGCCAGAACAACACATACTGCAGCATTGTCTTCAAACTGCAGATCGATCTGATCCAGCGTACCATCAATACAAGCTTCTACTACATCAATGATATCATTTTTCATTCTCGGAAGAACCACCTGTGCTTCAGGATCTCCGAATCTGGCATTGTATTCCAGAACCTTCGGTCCGTCCGCTGTCAGCATCAGTCCGAAAAAGATTACACCTTTGAACGGTCTTCCTTCTGCCTTCATAGCATCAACGGTTGCCTGATATACATATTTCTTACAGAAGTCATCTACTTCTTCTGTATAGAACGGACTTGGTGAAAATGTTCCCATTCCTCCTGTATTCAGACCTGTATCTCCATCACCTGCTCGCTTATGATCCTGTGCGGAAGTCATTGTTTTGATTGTATTTCCATCTACAAATGACAGTACTGAGACTTCTCTTCCTGTCATAAATTCTTCTATAACCATCTCATTACCGGCTGTACCGAATTTCTTATCCAGCATGATCGTCTTCACGCCTTCTTCAGCCTCTTCCAGATTCTTACAGATCAGCACGCCTTTTCCAAGTGCCAGTCCGTCTGCTTTTAATACGATTGGGAATCTGGCCTCCGTCTTCAGATATTCAACTGCCTTATCCGGATCTGTAAAATTCTCATAAGCTGCAGTCGGAATGTTATATTTCTTCATAAGATCCTTGGAAAATGCTTTTGATCCCTCAAGGATCGCTGCATTCTTTTTAGGTCCGAAAGTACGGATACCTGCGGCTTCCAGTTCATCCACCAGACCGCCAACCAGTGGATCATCCATTCCAACAATAACCAGATCAATCTCTTTTTCTTTTGCAAATGCTACGATCTTGTCAAATTCCATGGCTCCGATCGGTTCACACTCTGCAAATTCTGCAATTCCCGCATTTCCCGGAGTACAGTAAATCTTGTCTACTTTATCGCTTTTTGCAACGCTGTATGCGATTGCATGTTCTCTTCCGCCACTTCCAACGATTAATACTTTCATCTTACACTGCTCCTTTATCCTCTATGACTCGATCGTCACACGATGTCCTTCTACTTTAACTTTACCGTTTGCGATCAGATCAATGGCTCTTGGCAGAATTCTCCATTCTGCCTGCTCCATTACACGTCTCTGCAGAACTTCCGGGGTATCTTCCTGTTCCACTTCAACTGCTTTCTGCAAAATGATCGGACCGGTATCGGTTCCTTCATCTACAAAATGTACCGTTGCACCAACCACCTTCACTCCGCGTTCCAGTGCTTTTTCATGCACCTTCAATCCATAAAATCCTGTTCCGCAAAATGCCGGGATCAGGGACGGATGAATGTTGATCATACGGTTTCTGTATTTTGCGATCATCTCTGCCGGAATCACTACCAGAAATCCGGCCAGAACGATCAGATCTGGCTGCATGACATCCACAGCCTTCATAAATTCCTGATTGAAAATCTCACGGCTTTCATAATCTTTTGGAGATATACACTGATTCGGAATCCCATGTTTTTCAGCACGCTCCAGTGCATATGCATTCTTATTATTACTGATGACGCCGGCAATCTTTGTGTTTGTAATCTCGCCGGAATCTACTGCATCTATGATTGCCTGCAGATTTGTTCCGCCACCGGATACCAGAACTACGACATTTAACATAATGTCACTCCTTTTTCACCGTCTTCGATATGACCGATCACATATGGAGTATCTCCGGTCGCTTTGATTGCTTCTATTGTCTTATCTACATCAGCAGGATCAACCGCAACGATCATACCAATACCCATATTATAAGTATTGTACATTGCATGCTCGTCTACATTTCCCTCTTTTGCAAGCTTTGTGAAAATTGGCGGAACCGGATAACTGTCTTTTTCTACAACGGCTTTTACTCCGTCTTTTAACATTCTTGGAATGTTCTCATAGAATCCGCCTCCTGTGATATGGCTGCAGGCTTTCACTTTCACTCCTGCGTTCTTTATGCTCTTTAATGCTTTGACATAGATTCTTGTCGGAGCAAGCAGTGCTTCTCCGAGTGTAGTTCCCAGATCATCATAATATGTATCCAACGATTCTTTTGTCATCTCGAATACTTTACGTACCAGTGAGAATCCATTGCTGTGCACACCTGAAGATGCCATACCGATCAGTACATCTCCTGCTTTTAAGTCTTCTCCTGTAATCATATCTTTTTTATCACATACACCAACTGCAAATCCTGCAAGATCGTATTCATCTTCCGGCATAAGTCCCGGATGTTCTGCTGTCTCTCCGCCGATCAGGGCTGCTTCTGACTGCAGGCATCCTTCTGCCACACCTTTTACGATAGACGCGATCTTCTCCGGATAATTTTTTCCACATGCAATATAGTCTAAGAAGAATAACGGCTCGCCGCCTGCACATGCAATATCATTCACACACATAGCTACTGCATCGATTCCAATGGTATCGTGCTTATCCATGATCATGGCAAGTTTGACCTTTGTTCCACATCCGTCTGTTCCTGATAACAGCACCGGTTCTTCCATTTCTTTGATCTTCGCAAGAGAAAATGCTCCCGAGAATCCTCCGAGTCCTCCAAGAACTTCCGGACGCAAGGTCTTCTTTACATGCTCTTTCATAAGTTCTACTGACTTGTAACCCGCTTCAATATCCACACCAGCTTTTTTGTAATCCATAATCCGATCTCCTTTTGTACCTGTTATTTATTTTTGTACTTTTATATCTATTATTTTGATGCCAGATATGCCTCATATCCGATAGAATCAAGCTTTGCTGCTTTGGCTTTGACTGCCTCTTTCTGTTCTTCTGTATAAGCTTTCAGTTTCTTCAGAAGTTCTTCATCTGAAGCCGCAAGAATCTTTGCTGCAAGAATTGCTGCATTCTTTGCGCCATCGATCGCAACGGTTGCAACCGGAACTCCCGGCGGCATCTGCATGATTGAAAACACTGCATCCATTCCATCCAGATTCTTTCCTGAAAGAGGTACACCAATAACCGGAAGGGCAAATAATGCTGCACACATTCCCGGAAGGGCTGCTGCCATTCCTGCACCGGCGATCATAACCTTTATTCCGCGGCTTTCTGCTCCTCTGGTCCATTCAATCAGTTCATCTGGTTCACGATGTGCTGAGATGATCGTCATCTCATACTCGATTCCTAACTCTTCCAGCATTACTGCAGCCTTACTCATAACTTTAAGATCTGAGTCACTGCCCATGATAATTCCTACTTTTGGCATAATTTTCATCCTTTCTTATAAGTTTGACAAATAAATCATACCCTATTTATTAGAATTTTTCAATGGTTCATTTAAAATCTCTGTACCGGGAAGTACAAATTTTCCATTTTCCAGTAACACAATCTCTTTTTTATCCTTTGTAACAACCGTAATACTTCCAAGTTCTTCATATGGAATGGTAATATCTGTATGGCAGTGGAAATATGCTTTTGATACATCTTCTTTTCTGCGGATCGATACCGAATTGTCTCTTGCAATAATCTCTTTTCCGTTCGGATTATAGACTTTGATATCCTCGCACCAACTGTAACATGTATCTCCCACCGCAAAATGCGGTCCCATCTTCTCTGCGATCAGGATCGGCATCTTATCCTCGATTCCATACTTCCTGGCAGTTATATATGCAGTTGTATTCGTTCCGATCGCAAATTCACCAAGCGGCAGCGTCGGATGTTTGTATAATACATTATCGTGAATATACGCTTTATTTTCCAGATCGCGATCAAAGTTCGCACAGTTATACTCTGATACCATGCCATTTGAGAATGTGATCTCCAGATCACGATACTGCAGTTCATTCAGATACACTTTGCTGACATGTAAGACTCCGTTCGTTCCTTCCAGAACAGGAGAAGTAAAGACTTCCCCGACCGGAATATTCACATCTGCCACACAGTTCTCAAAGATTGTTTCTTTTGCCGGGTCATTCAACGGATGTAACTGCACATTCAGATCTGTACGATTCCCATTCGTCCCGAGAATATGCACGTATTCTCCCTGATCCAATGCATCAATCAGTGTCTGCTGTACTTTTTCATATACTTTTGCATCCAGTGTGTTTATACGGATAATCTCATCGAAAATCTCTTCATACTTCTCTCCGATCTCCGGCACCGGATAGGCAATGATCGTAAAGCTGCGCTCTTCTCCTTTGATATACCTGTTCACCATCTGGCTCTGACGGCTGTCATACTGCAGGATCATCTCTTCCTGACTCTCCGAAAGCTTTGCCACAGTCTCTTTTGCCACCGGTTCGAATGGTTCTTCACCAAACATGTCAATGCATGCCGGTCCTGCAACCCCGGCTGCCTCTTTCTTATAATGTTCATATGTTGTCTGCATCACTTCCAGTTTGCGCTCCAGGTACTTCTTATCCATGAAGATTGCCTGATCATCTTTATGATCGTATTCATACTGCTTATTTGCCACTGCTCCGCAGTATCCGATCTTGTAATGTTGTCTCTTTGTCAACACACTGACCGCTGCACGATAGATGACCGGTTTTAATCCCATTTTTTCAAAGTTCTCTATCGCTTTCTTTACTACACGTTCAAATCCAAGAATATAACGGATATTCACTACCGATTTCTTCGAAAGATCTTTTCCGGTATTTACGAATCCGATACGGTATCCTTCCGAATAGACATCTGCCATCTTCTGGATAGTCTCTTCCGGGAGACGGTTCAGATGCTCTGCTGTCTTCCATTCGTTTTCGCTGATATACTCTCCAAACTGATACAGATATCTGAGATCTTTAAGATCACTGTTCATGATCAGATCTGTTGCGAAGGATTCTTCCGGCAGGATCTGTTCTCTGATACGATCCGCAAGGAATACATCACAATAATCACTTGCATACCAGTAAAAAATATCACGGGCTGTTTTTGCATCCGGTGTATCCTCGAACTGGTTATATATTTCAATCAATAATTCATACAAAATTGCCAGATATTCCGTCTTTCCCTCAAAAACATAAACGACTGCCCCACGAAGTTCCGCATATAACATTCCAAGAATCTGTCCTGATTCTTTTCCAAACATCTTACACGCATAATCCGGATTCGCATAACTTTCTTTATACTGCTCCGGCAAAACATCCTGATACAGCCGTCTGTTCCATGTTCTTAATTCTTCCAGCGTAAGTTTCTGATACCTTCCGTCCAGAAGTTCATCTCTCAGTTCGTCCAGCATAAGCACGAACTCTGCCATCTTCTTAAAATAATCTCTGTAAGGCTCTTTCACCGTATCTTCTGTCTGCATCAGACGGATACGGTCAAGTGCCAGTTCATATCTTTCTTCTATCATTCTACATAAGCCCCCTGACGAATAATCCAACCATAACGGCGAGAAATACCGCATTTACTGTGATTCCCACCTTGCATGTTGTATAAATCTTTTCGCGTTCTCTGAATCCTTTCATGCCAAGCCAGATTCCAATCACTGCCATCGCACAGGTTCCCAGTCCGAAAAATCCGATCAATATATTGACATTTCCTTTGTTTAAAAATGAAAAAAGAATCATCACGATCACCAGAAATGCAATCACCACTGCATAAGTACAGGAATAGACACCCCTTTTGGAGTGTCTGACTGCTTTCTGTCCATATTTCGTTTTGATCATCTTTTTCCGCTTTTTTTTACGGGCTTTCGCTACCGCTTTAATTCTATCATCTTCTGTTCTTAGTTTTTTTCCCAGCATGTCTTCTCCTTATTGCCGCACATATTGCAAATAATATATATCCGCAAATTCCACCGATGGTATTCAGTAACAGATCATCTACATCAAAGCTCCCCACCTTTGTAATAAGCTGGAAGACTTCCACGCACAGGCTCAGTACAAAGCTGTAATATGCCGTTGCAATAAAACTTCTTTGTCTGCTTCCCATCGGGAGGAAAAATCCAAACGGAATAAATATAATCACATTTCCAAATAAATTGGTGAACATTGCAAAGAATCCCACCTGCTCACGATACTGCCAGAATCTTTTGATTTCTTTAAACAGTACCAGATTATAATGGTATTCCCTCATCTCACCTGTACGTCCATACCAATCAGAGAACAGCAGGAAATATACAATAAATATTACATATAATATAAATAATATCTTTCCCAGTATCCGGATTCGTTTTCTTTTCCCTGAATCCAACGTCCTACAACCTCCTGTGTCTCTTCGGTATTAGAATAAGATTCCTTTCTTTTCTTTCAGTAAACGGGCACCGCTTATAATGGAGATCACACCTGCGGCGATTCCTACTACCGTAACTACAATTCCTACCGCAATCCCTGCTGCACCGGCTAGCCCCATTGCTTTATATGCTTTTTCATTCATATCCTGATCCCCCGTTTTCTATTTTGCTCCGTACTGTTCATAATATGCATCGATTGCTTCTTTTAATGTATCATCGATCACAACTTTCCCGTCACATTCTTTGTTATACAGGCACTCTACAACTTCTTCCATTGTTACGATCGCAGCTGTATCGAATCCATACAGATCTTTGATCTCATCCAATGCACATTTCTCGCCGCCTTTTCCTACTTCCATACGGTTCAGGGATACCATCAGACCTACGATTGTTACATCTGCGGCACCTTTTACTTTTGGTACGGTCTCTTCCATAGACTTTCCTGATGTTGTCACATCTTCGATCATGATCACACGGTCTCCGTCTTTTAACTTGCTTCCGAGAAAGCTTCCTTTATCGGCACCATGATCTTTTTCTTCTTTACGGTCAGAACAATAGCGTACTTCTTTTCCGTAAAGATCACTGTAAGCAATTGCCGTGACCACTCCAAGCGGGATTCCCTTGTATGCAGGTCCGAACAACACATCGAAATCATCTCCATAGGTATCATGGATTGCCTTCGCATAATACTGACCTAATTTTTTCAGCTGTGATCCTGTTACATAAGCTCCGGCATTCATAAAGAACGGTGATTTTCTTCCGCTCTTTAATGTAAATTCTCCAAACTTGAGCACATCGCTCTCTACCATAAATTCAATAAACTCCTGTTTATAACTTTCCATTTTGATTCCCTCCATATATTTCAGACTCTGTGCGTCTTATTTATTGCATAATAATTCCATTTAATTCTATCATAAGAAAATCAGTTTTTCAATTCACGTCAGAAAAAAAGAACAGTATATACACGTAATCATTACATAATCTTTGTCTCTTCCAGCTTTTCTGCAAATGCCTCGTTCATCCGGATTACCGGTTTGCGCAGAAGCAGTCCTAGAATCAATGACAAAAGCAGGAAGATTCCCAGCTTCCCAAGTTCCGTCCAGTATGTCATACCATACATTCCGCCAATCGTCTCCCTGAATGCCGCCATACTATGAACAAATGGCAGTAACGGATATACTGCTTTGAAAAACGCCGGTGCCACTTCAATCGGGAATGTTCCTCCGGAACCTGCCACCTGCATGACCAGAAGTACAACACTGACTGCTTTTCCGATATCTCCGAATGACACCGTCAGTGTATAAATGATATTCACATATACGATGCTCGAGAACCATCCTGCCAGCATAAACAAGAACGGATGCTTACACTGGATGCCCAGATATAACAGATCTCCCAGACAGATCAGAGTGCTCTGCAGCAGACCGACGATCATGAAGAGAAGATAACGGCCCAGGTATTCCTGATGTGGTTTTACTTTCTTCAGACCTTCGGTACATTTTGTCGAAACACCTGTCTTTAACATGGCAACCAGTACGATTCCGCCGATCCAGATCGACAAGGTGGAATAGAACGGTGCCATCGAAGAACCATAATTTTCAATCTTATAGACCTGATTCGTCTTCAGACTTACCGGTGCTGCCAGGAACTCTCCGATCACACTGGAATCCCCGGAGATCAGTTCTTCCAATTGAGAAAAGTCTCCGCCCGACTGCATCTGACGGATCTTTCCTGTTGTCTCACTGATCTTTCCGGATGCTTTATCCAACAGCTTGCAGGAATGATCCAGTGCCTTATTGATCTGTGTCAGATCTGCGGAAGCCGAAGATGACAGATCATAGACTCCGTCCACACTTGCATCCAGCTGATCCATCAGACTGCCCAGACTGCTGCTGGTATCTCCCATGGATTTGGAAAGCTTATCCAAACTGTTTTTTACATTCTTTTCATAGTCGGATTTCACATTTGCAAGACTGTCCGCACTTTCTTTTACCAGTTTATCCAGCTCTGCTTTATTCTGGATTGCTGTGCCGGATGCATCTGTCAGAGAGGATGCCGTGCTCTGTAACTGATTCTTAAGCTCTGTCTGTGTTGCGATTGTCTCACCGAGCTTCCCTGAAATGTTGCCGAGCAATGCATTCAGTTTCGTATTGCCAATTCCGCTCACTTTATCTGCCATATCATCTACCGAATTCTGCAGTGACTGATAGGCGGCTGTTACCTTTTCCACGCTGGATGCCAGAGTGTTCAATGTCGCCGCTACATCTGCCGCACTCTGTGAATTGGATGCAAATGCGGAATCAATGATCCCGGACATCTGTGAATAAAATTCCTTCCCGGAATTCAGTGCCTCATTTACGCCATCCGTTGCACCGCTGATCGTTCCTTCAATCCCATTGAATGATTTCTTCGTTGTCTTCAAGGCATCTGTTGTCTTATCCGAACGGTTCTGTGTCTCTTTCAGAAATGTGCCTGTCGTATCCAGAAGCTGCTGTGCAGATGTCGTCATTCCCGCAAAAGAACTTAATGTCGCAGATGCCACATTCAGGTCCGAACCGATCTGGTCCAGATTATTTGCCAGATTCCCTGCAATGGATTCTACTCCATTCTGATCTGCCACATTGGTAACTGCTTTGAAAGAAGTAATAACCGTATCACTGATCGTTTCAATAAATACTTCATTGACCTGTCTCTGGATCGCGCTTGCTCCTTTATCTGTAACCTTCGGTGCGATCGCATTTTCTTTTGCATTCGAATAGTATGTGATACTTGGTTTACTGATATTTTCAGAGAACAGACTCATCATATCTGTACTGAAGTTTTCCGGTATCACGATCGCCGCATAGTATTTTCCGGATTTTACTCCGGATACTGCTTTTTTCTTGCTGGTAAATACCCAGTCAAGCTGCGAATTACTGCGAAGCGATGTCAGCACCTGATCTCCCATATTCAGTTCGAGCGGAATCAGACTGCCTTCATACCCCTTATCCACGCTTGCCACCGCAACTTTTAAGTTTCCTGTATTTTTATATGGATCCCAGCTTGCTGCAATATTAAACCAGGCATAAAGGCAGGGAACAACGGTGATCCCCATAATGACGATCATAGCGATCACATTATTTTTAATCCGTTTTATATCCCTCCGGAAAATTTCCCATATATTTCTCATACGCCTTTTTCCTCCTTTATTCCCCGTATCAGATCTTCTGTTGTCATTCCTGTGGCAGCAAGCTGTTTTAACATCTTATCGTGTATATATTCTACACAGATCAGATACAGTGCAAGCGCGATCAGCGATACGATCCATAACACCAGAAATACCAGTTTGGATTCCAGGCTGAACATCAGTATCAGGAAAATGAGCGGGATAATGATCATTCCAAGGAATCCAAAGCGGATCATCTTCGGATAACGCTTCTCGAATTTTTCTGATCTTTCCAGGAATTCCTGTTTCCACTCATCATCTTCCATTAACGTCTTCATCATCATGGTCAGTTCCGGCCGTTTCCGCTCTGCTGTTTCCGTCTCTCCCAGCATCAGTTCTGTCTCTGACAGCCGCTTATCGAACAAATGATTCAGATTCATAAGCAGCGGACGAAGTACCAGACCGATGAAAATCGATATCGGGAAGAAGATTGCCAGTATTCCCAGATATTTCCAGATATTCGCTCCATACATACCGGCAATGCATTCACGCATTGCACTGATTCCATATGTGAAAGGAAGCAGCGGATGAAGTTTCTGGAAAAATGCAGGTGTCATCTCGATCGGATATGTTCCTGCCGATCCCGGGATCTGTAAAATAACCAGTACAACTCCCAGTGCTTTTCCAATATGCTTGAATGTAAGCGCCAGCGCATAGATCAGATTTACATAGATAAAGGAACAGAAGATGCCTACACATACGAATGCGACCGGGTGTACGCATTGTACTTTCAGAAGTACAATATCGCCCAGACACACGATCAGACCCTGTACCAGGCCTACCGCCATGAATAACATCCATCTGCCAAAATAAGCCTGTGATGCCGTAAATCTGTGAATCTTCCCGTCTCTATCCACTTCCTGTTTCAGAATGGATACCAGGATCAGTCCGCCTACCCACAATGCCAGATTGGTATAAAACGGTGTCATACCGGATCCATAATTTTCCACATCATACAATACTTTCGACTGAACACTTACCGGCGAAGACATAAAACCGGCAATGGAATCCGCATCAATCCCCTCCAGAGAGGTCAGTTTCTGATACATCTGTGAACTTTGCAGTGCTCCCAGATCGTCCTGAACCGAAGCCAGTGATTCATCTACCCGCTTCAGCACCTCTTTTGTCTGTCCCAGTGCCGAGGCACTGTCTTTCAAGCTGCTGTTGAGCTGATTCAGGATACTCTTCATCTGTTCAACCGTTGGTTCTACACCATCCAGTGTTGAGGCCAGGCTTCCGCTTAATGAAGCCAGACTGTCCAGTGACTGGTTCAATTGCGGCATTAATGTCTGTGCAAAATTACTGCGGTAATCCTGCAGACTTTCCTTGCTGTCTTTTGCAAGCTTTTCCAGAGATGTCCGCGTACTCTGCACTGTTGTCACTGCATTCTGAATTCCTTTATTGCCATTCTTCAATGAAGCCACCAGCCCCTGAAGGGACGCATTCTGGCTCTCCAATTCGGAAATCTTTTGTGCGATCAATGCCGAAAACTGCTGTGATAATTCTGTATTTCCCTGAATCTGTTCATTCAGCGCTTTTAACTGACTCAGTAATTCCTGATTCCTGGTAAGGAGAGTGGATGCTGTTGTCAGGCTTCCGTCTACTGCTGTCAGAGCTTGTCCTGCCTTCGTCTCGAATATGCCCAGTTTTGCCGATGCAGACACATAGGTATTATTCAGAAGCGTCTCGCCGTTCGACATACTATCCGAGAACTGTGTCGAAAATATTCCTACTGCTGTTCTTGTGTCTGAAAGTACCGTTCCGCTATCTGAAAGTGTCTGCACTCCCGATTTTGCCGATGCATTGACCTGATCCAGTGTTTTCACCGCATTCTGGATCACTTCATCTGACTTATCCACCGTTTTCTGAAAATTTTCCAGCACTTTGTTATATTCTTCCAGATTCTTCCTTGTCTCGGCAACCGCCCGGATCAGACTCGAATTTCCCTCTGTCACTCTTCCTGCGATATCTCCTACTTTTTCACTCAGCAGCTTTGAAATGGATTCTGCCGCCACCGAAGAAAAGGTGTCATTGATCTCCTGCTGGATCGTGCCTGCACCTGTATCTGTGATCTTCGGGGCGATCGCATTTTTCTTTTCATTAATATAATAATCCAGCTCCGGCTGTTTGATATCTCCCGATAAAATGCTCAGAAGCGATTCGCTGAAATTATCCGGTATCACGATCGCCGCATAATATTTTCCGGATCTTACTCCCTTTTTTGCTTCTTTTGCATCTACAAACTTCCAGCCAAGCTGGTCATTTTTCTTCAGATTGTCTACAATATTTTGTCCTGCGTCCAGTGACATCTGCTCACTGTCGGCACCTTTATCCTCATTGGCAATCGCTACCTGAATTCCTTTGGTATTCCCGTACGGGTCCATATTGGCAGCGATATTAAACCATGCATAAAGAGACGGCAGTACACTGATTCCAACCAGGATCAGTACCGCCGCACGGTTACGGAATAACCGGCCGAGATCTCTTTTGAAAATCTGAAATGATTTCTTCATCCACACATCCTCCTTTGGTATCGTCATATACATATCAGTATAACAAAAACATTTCTGAAAATCTACTCAAAAAACTGACTGCCAGTCATGTTTTTATTATAGCATTTGCCATACAGGCACCCGTATTTTTACCGTTCACGGTTTTTCTTATATTTTCCTTACATATTTCCAAGAAAAAAGAGACATTGCCGATAGCAGTGTCTCTTTATCATTATTTTACAATACCAACCATATCTTTCACGGATTCAAATCCATTTTTCTTCATATATGCTTCGATTCCGTCAATGATCTCTATTGTTGCATTTGGATTATAGAAATTCGCGGTTCCCACAGATACTGCGGATGCTCCTGCGAGGATCATCTCGATTGCATCTTCCGGTGTAGCAATTCCTCCCATTCCGATAATCGGAATATTGACCGCCTGCGCCGTCTGGTATACCATACGGACTGCGATTGGATGTACAACCGGTCCCGATACGCCGCCGGTCTTATTAGCTACCGCAAATGTTCTGCGGTTGATATCAATCTTCATTCCCGTCAGGGTATTGATCAGAGACAATGCATCTGCACCACCGGCTTCTGCTGCCTTTGCGATCTCTGTAATATCCGTAACATTTGGTGTCAGTTTCATGATGATCGGCTGTTTTGCGATCTTTTTGATCTGAGCCGTCAGTTCTTCTACATGCTTTGCGTCCTGTCCAAATGCAAGAAATCCCGCATTGACATTCGGGCACGAAATATTGATCTCCATCATATCGATCGGCTCATCCGCCAGCCGCTCAACAACCGCAAGATATTCCTCCGGCGCATGCCCACAGACATTCACAATGATCTTTGTATCATATTTCTTCAGAAACGGAATATCTCTTTTGCAGAACAGATCGATTCCCGGATTCTGAAGTCCGATCGCATTCATCATCCCGCCGTAAACTTCAGCTACACGTGGTGTCGGATTACCCGGCCACGGGACATTTGCGACTCCCTTGGTCGTCACCGCTCCGAGACGGTTCAGATCGACAAACTCACCGAATTCTTCTCCCGAACCAAATGTACCGGAAGCCACTGTAACCGGATTCTTCCACTCTACGCCGGCAATATTTACTTTCATATCCATTATAAATCCACCTCCGTAGATAAGAATACTGGTCCGTCTTTACAGATTCTCTTGTTATTCACGTTGCTGTGTGCATCTTTTTCCTTTGTCTTGCAGACACATGCCAGACAGGCTCCGATTCCGCATGCCATTCTCTCTTCCAGAGAAATATAGCATTCGATCCCCTTCTCTTCTGCATAAGTCTTGATCGCCCGCAGCATTGGTGTCGGTCCGCATGCAAATATCATATCTGCATCCAGATTCTGCTCACGGATAGCATCCATGACATTCCCTTTTGTTCCTACACTTCCGTCTTCTGTGGAAATATATAAGGTCCCGTTCTGTTCAAATTCGTCTTTCAGGAATGTATGTGCATCTCTGTAGCCGACAACAATCTGCTTTTCTTCGCACTGCATCTGTTTGGCAAGTTCCAGGATTGGCGGAACACCGATTCCTCCACCCATCAGGAATACTTTCTTTCCTTCTGCTTTCTCATATGGAAATCCATTTCCCAGAGGTCCGATCACCGGCACAGTATCTCCTGCCTTTAATTCCGAGAACTGTTTTGTTCCGGTCTTTTCTCCGGTTACACGGTATACCAGTCTTAATTTTTTTCCCTCTTTATCAATTTCACAGATACTGATCGGACGCGGAAGTAATTTGCTTGCATCTGCCGTGTATACAGATACAAACTGTCCCGGTCTGGCAGTCCGTGCTGCTTCTGTCTCAATCCACAGACTGTAGATCCCGTCTGCCAGCATCTCCTGTGACAGAACTTTCGCCTGTTCTTTCTTTTTCTCCATCTTCCTTTATCTCCTGTTAAGATTACTCTGTCATACGTTTTTTATCTGTCTTTTTTGTCAGATCAGACCTTATCTGTTCTCAAGTGCTCCTTTGATGTCTGCTACCATAGTCTCAACTGCTGCTCTGGATGCATCACCAAAGTTCTCAGCTCCAAACTTTGCATACTGCTCCTGCTTGTATGCCGCAATGATTCCTCTTGAAGAGTTCACGATTGCTCCAAGTCCATCCTCATTAAAGAAGTGTACCAGATCTTTTCCTTTTCCCCCCTGTGCACCGTAACCAGGAACCAGGATATATGCCTTCGGCATTACTTTTCTAAGTACTTTTCCCATCTCCGGATAAGTTGCTCCAACTACTGCTCCTACATAACTGTACTCATCACCCATGACTTCTGATCCCCATGTAGCCACTTTCTCTCCGACCAGTTCATACAGCGGACGCCCATCGATCTTCTGATCCTGGAATTCTCCGCTGGATGGATTGGAAGTCTTAACAAGGACAAAGATTCCCTTCTTTTCTTCTTTGCATACATCCAGGAATGGATTGACTCCGTCTGAACCAAGGTATGGATTGACTGTTACAAAGTCTTCGTCAAATGGTGCATATGTCTTGCTTCCTACTTTCACTTTTCCAATATGACCAACCGCATAAGCTGCAGATGTAGAACCAATATCTCCTCTTTTTATATCTCCGATGACAACCAGTCCTTTTTCCTTACAGTAATCTACCGTCTTCTTAAATGCCGCAAGTCCCGGAAGACCGAATTGTTCATACATCGCGATCTGTGGTTTTACTGCAGGGATCAGATCATACGTCTTATCTACGATTTCTTTATTGAACTGCCAGATTGCTTCAGCGGCACCTTCCAGTGTCTCACCATACTCTGCAAACGCTTTCTGCTGAACCTGTTCCGGAATGTAGTTTAACATTGGATCCAAACCTACTACGATCGGTGCTCCTGTCTTCTTTATGTTGGCTACTAACTGATTAATCAATGTCTTTTCCTCCTATTTTACATGTATCATCTTAATTTTACATTATTTATATTTTACCATAAGGCATACTAAAAGGGAATGCCTAACTGCATTCCCTTCCAAACTCTTCTTCTGCCATGTCATTGCCGGCACACCATTACTTCATCTGTGCCTTTACTGTCTCTACTGCTTTTTCAAGCTGGTTATCTGCATCCGGATTTTCTTCATCGCTCTGGTACTTGATTTTTACATCCGGTGTAATTCCTTTTCCATTAATGCTTCTTCCCTTTGGAGTAAAATACTCTGCAATCGTAAGTTTTACAGCTGTTCCGTCATCCAGATCAAAAATCTGCTGTACAACACCCTTTCCATATGTCTGGGTTCCTACAATCTTACCGATTCCATAATCCTGGATTGCACCGGAGTAGATTTCTGATGCACTGGCACTGTTACCATTTACCAGAACTGCCAGCGGCTTGGTAAACTGATGCTCTTCATCAGATTTCATCTCTGTCTTTTTGCCATCTTTGTCTTCTGTATAGACGATCAGTCCCTTTGGCAGCATCAGATCCAGCATATCACATACCGTACTAAGTGAACCTCCCGGATTATTACGCAGATCCACCACTAATCCTGTCATTCCCTGCTTCTCAAGATCATCCAGTGCTTCTTCGTACTGATCATAGGTTACCGTATCGAATTCAGACACTCTGATATAACCGATCTTGTCATCCATCAGCTTATACTCTATCGTCTGTGCCTGCACAGTGTCTCTTGTAGCAGTCACAGTTACCTCCTTCGCATTTTCTCCTCTTAATACGGTAAGTTCTACTGTTGTTCCTTTTTCGCCTTTTATTTTACTTACAACTTTCGAAAGATCTTTTCCTGTTACTTCTTTTCCTTCTACCTTATATAGGATATCATTGTCCTTAAGTCCAGCTTTTTCAGCCGGAGAATCCTTATATATCTGAACCAGAGTAATCACTCCTGTCTCCGTGTTCTGAGACATCACAGCACCGATTCCGGAATATTCCCCACCGGTCGATTCATATAATTCTTTCGTCTCTTTCTTGTTGTAATATACCGAGTATGGATCATTCAGACCATTGATATAACCTTTATAGATTCCATCTTCCAGATTCTTCTCTTTTACGTCCCCCATATAATGCTTCTTGACCAGGTTCTGTAATTCCGATATCTTATCCTCTGTTTTTGATGTGATATCACTGCTTCCACTATTTACTTTTAATCCGCAGGACACAAGTCCCGCTGCCAATAACATAGCAAGGGCGCCACAAAGCGCCCCTTTCAAAAAACTTTTTCTGTTTTTCATTTATCTGCCTCTTACTATGATCTGTCTTTTATTACAGATAGTTTGCCGGATTGACCGGTGTTCCATTCAACATTACCTGAAAATGAAGATGCGGTCCGGTTGAATTACCGGTTGTTCCCACTGCCGCAACATTCTGTCCTTTGCTGACTTTCTGCCCTGCACTTACATAAATCTTACTGCAATGCATATAATATGTCAGCAGACCATTACCATGATTGATTACCAGCAGATTTCCTGCATTCCCTGCATATCCTGCTGAAATTACAGTTCCCGCTGTCGCTGCATAGATTGGTGTTCCTGTTGCAGCGGCAAAATCAATTCCTTTATGATTCGTACTTGCTCCTGCAATCGGCTGTGTTCTATAGCCAAATGTACTTGAGATATACCCGGCCGGACAAGGATGGGTAAATGTTCCATTCCCTGATACAACCGGCGAACCGGCAGAACTTGAAGATGAACCTGTATTCTTAGATGCCGCTGCTGCCTGCACTTTTTTCGCTGCTGCCGCTGCTTCGGCTGCCTCTTTTTGTTTTTTCTCAGCTGCCGCTGCCGCTGCTTCTAACTGAGCCAGCTTATTCTTTGTATCGCCAAGTTCACTGTCCAGCTTCTGTATCTCGCTTTGTTTGCTCGTCAGCAGCTGATTGACATTATCCTGTTTTGCGATCAGATCATCCTGCATTGTCTGCAGTTGTTTGTATTCTTTCTGAAGCTCTGCTTCCTGATTCTCCACATCTGTTACAACCTTCTGAAACTCCACCAGCATATTTCTGTCATAACCAGATATCGTACTGATATATTCTGCATTATTCAGAAATTCTCCGATTGATTTAGAAGAGCATAAGATTTCAATAAATCCGGTATTTCCGTTCTCATACATAAAACGGATTCTCTTTTTCATGCTTTCATACTGGTCATTTTCTTTTGCTTTTGCAAGAATCAGCTCGTCTTCTTTATTCGAGATTTCACTTTCCTTATCCGAGATTTTTTTCTTTGTCTTTTCCATCTCATTTACCAGATTACTCAGTTGATTGGCAAGAGATGTCTTCTCACTCTCGGCAGTTTTTTTCTTGTTCTCCAGCTCTTCTGCTTTTTTCTTTGTATCATCTATCTCAGTTGCATACGCCGGCATGAACATTCCACATGTAAATGCCATTGTCAGCAGAAGACTTATCATCTTCTTTCTATTTATCATATGTCGTTCCTTTCCGGATCAGAAACATTATACCTTCAAATGCTTGCGGATTGTAAAGAAACTTCCAACAAAACCGATTCCCACACCTAAGGCGATTCCGATTGGAAGCAATGTTCTGTAAACATTTGCTACTGGAAGGAATTCTATAATGTTATTCAGCAGGCTGAATTTTGTCATAATATATGTAATTACTTTATCATACATAAAGTACAGAAGTACCAGCGGAATAACCGCTCCTACAGCTCCAATGATCAGACCTTCGATTACAAACGGAGCACGGACGAATCCGTCTTTTGCGCCGATATACTTCATGATCGCAATCTCTTCACGTCTTACTGTAATACCCATAGTAACTGTATTACTGATCAGGAAAACAGATACTGCAAGCAGAATTGCAATAATTGCTACGGACACATAGCCCACCAGCTTATTCACGCTCGTCAACGTCTTTGCTACCACATCTGATTTCTTGACTTTACGTACGCCTTCCAGTGATTTTGCAAAAGATACAACGCTCTCCTGCTTTGACACATCCGAAAGATAAACTTCATAGTTGTCAGAATTTGCAAGCGGGTTATCACTCTTAAATCCTTCCGCCAGATCGCTGGACTCTCCAAAGTACTGACCTTTGAACTTGTTCCATGCTTCGTCTGCACTTACATAATTCACTTTCAGTACGCCGTCCTCTTTCTTAAGCTGGGCACCAATCGAATCTTTCTGCTCCTGTGTTGTATCTTTGTTGAAAAATACTGTGATCGCCACACCTTCTTCTGCTTTTTCCACGATATAATTAAAGTTCATTACCATGGAATAGAACAGTCCAAACAGGAAGATGCATGCCGCCATCGTTGCAATCGAAGCAATGGAAAACATCTTATTTCTGCGGATGTTCTTAACTCCTTGTTTCATCGAATATCCTATTGTACTAATTCTCATGCTTGTACCCACCTTTTTTCTCGTCGCTTACAATGACACCTTTTTTCATTGTAACAACCCGCTTCTGCATTTCGTTCACGATTTCCTGGTTATGCGTAACGACCAGAACCGTAGTTCCTCTGTCATTTGCCTCTTCCAACAGCTTCATAATCTCCCATGAATTTGTCGGATCCAGGTTACCGGTAGGCTCATCTGCAAGCAGAATTGCAGGTTCATTCACGATTGCTCTTGCGATTGCAACTCTCTGTTGCTCACCACCGGATAATTCCTTTGGAAATGCCTTGTATTTTTGGGCAAGCCCTACCAGTGACAATGCCGCCGGTACTTTTTTCTTAATAATTCTTGTAGATGTCTCTGTTACTCTCTGTGCAAACGCAATATTTTCATAGATATTGCGATCCTTTAACAGACGGAAATCCTGGAATACAACACCGATATTTCTTCTGTACATCGGCACTCTCCGATGTTTCATACGGCTTAAGTTATTACCATTTACGATAATTGTTCCAGATGTAGGCTCCAGCTCTTTCATGATAAGTTTAATCAACGTAGACTTACCAGATCCGCTGTCTCCCACGATAAACACAAATTCACCCTGTTCAATCTTCAGATTGATTCCATTCAGGGCTGCAACCCCTTTTGAGTACTCTTTCGTTACTTCTCTTAGTTCAATCATAAGTTCCTCCTGATTATTAATACTCCAGCGACTCCATATACTTCATATACTTCACTACCATAAGTGCGATTTTAAATGTAATGGCGTCTTCAAACACACGCAGATCCAGACCGGTACTCTTCTGCAGTTTATCCAGTCTGTATACCAGTGTATTACGGTGTATATATAATTGTCTGGATGTTTCTGATACGTTCAGATTATTCTCAAAGAATTTATTGATCGTTATCAATGTCTCCTCATCAAAATCATCCGGCGATTTTCCCTCAAAAATCTCACGTATGAACATCTTACAAAGTGGAATCGGCAGCTGATAGATCAGACGTCCAATTCCCAAAGCACTGTATGCAATAACGCTGCGTTCACTGAAGAATATCTTACCGACATCAAGAGCTAATTTGGCTTCTTTATATGATTTTGAAACTTCTTTGATATCACCGACAACTGTTCCGTATGCTATCAGAATATCTTCTTCTCCATCTTCTTTCAGGAGCGTATACATATTCTCCGCAATCTTCTCCAGTTCCGCATGGCCATCATTCGGTTCCAGTTCCTTTACCACGATAATATTCTTCTCATCAACAGCTGTCACAAAATCCCTGGTACGGTTACCAAGAAGTGTTCTCACGTTGTCGAGCGCATTCGTATCTTTTTCATGCTTTGTTTCAATAATAAAGATAACACGTCTTACTTCTGTGTCAATATGTAATTTCTTAGCACGGTTGTAAATATCTACCAGCAGCAGATTATCCAGCAACAGGTTTTTAACAAAATTGTCCTTATCAAATCTTTCTTTATATGCGATAAGAAGATTCTGAATCTGAAAGGCCGCGATCTTGCCTACCATGTAAACATCATCACTTCCCCCATTGGCAAGAAGTATGTATTCCAGCTGATGTTCATCAAAAATCTTAAAAAACTGATATCCCTGCACGACCTGACTGTCTGCCGGGGATTCAACAAAGGAAAGTACCTCCTCTACGTAGTTCTCCTGTTCTGAGAATGTGCTTGCAAGAGATTTACCGTCTGTGTCCATCACGCAAAAGTCAATTCGTGTAATCCCTTTCAATCCTTCAATTGTGTTTTGAAGTATTTGATTAGATATCATATTCCATCTCCTCCACTCTTTTCAATATGCATTTTACACAACAAATTCACTACAATAATCTACAAAATACATATCGTCAAATCTTATCTTAATATATATAACCAAAAAAATAAAGAGGAAATCACACTTTTTTGGTGATTTCCTCAGTTTTTTTACATTTTGTACATATTTATTGCATAGACATAGTGACGAAATAACTTTCTTATATTTTTCTTAGGATTTCATTTTCAGCTTATTTTTTTCCATTTCACGTCTGAAAATGTGATTCAAGAGATACTTTGCAATTTTCCCCTGACCGAATCCCGGCTTACGTGGCGAGAATATCTTCTTTCCAACTCCGATCCAAACTCTTGCATCCAGAAGATTTCTGTTTTTTGCAATAAAATCTTCCTGTAATGGAACCGATAATGCCGAAAGGACACAATCCACTTCACTTCCGTTGATCGCATTCACCAACATATCATCCGCTCTGCCTTCTGCAGATACCTTCGCCAACCCAACTAACTGAACCCCACTATATGCCTTCTGCAGATACCGGAATGCCTCCTGCCCTTCTTCTTCTGACTCTACCAGCAGATAGAGTCTTTTATGGTTCTTATGCAGATAGCGCATAAACATCTTCAGATACAATTCCATATTAATCTCTTCCGGCAGTTCCGGTTCTTCCGCTGCTTCAAGGATTAGCTTTTCCCCCGGCAATATCATATCAAATTCATTCATCTTTTCTTTCAGTTCCGGGAGATCGTTCATCTGCATCAGCGCATCTACCGATACAACATCTATCACACTCACAGGTTCAGATTCCAGAAATGCAATTGTTTCCTTCATGGCTTCTTTCGCTGTAAAACTGTCTATATTTACACCTAAAACATTAATCTTCTCGTTCATATCCTCACCTGCTAACTCTTTTACCAGTTGTTCGATTATAGCAAATGGATATTTCCTTTTCAACCTTTATTACATAATATTCATACTAATTAACATTCGTAATATTTTTGTCATTTTTTTTATTGTTTCCAGTCTGACGCTTCTTTTTCGTAATCAGACCGCCGATTTTTCCTGTTTCTTTTGATGTAAGCGATTTCCATCCGTCCTGCATCACTCTGTCTAGCAGACCAAGTTCTTCAGCAATTTCATATTTTACTTTTTCATCCGGAGTAAGTTCTTCCAAACGGACGGGATGTTTCTTTTTTGCCGGCATAATGATTGATTCCTTTCGTTTTTCTTTCATTATGCCCTGATTTCCTTTACCTATACATTTCTGCTGCTTTAATCTTCATCCGGTATAATGATCGCCGCTATTATATATGCAAGAATCCCCGAACCTGCTCCCATTGCAATCAACACAAATGCCAGTCTTACCAGTGTCGGATCAATATTAAAATAATTTGCAATTCCGCCACACACACCGCATATCATTCTGTCTTTTTTTGACCGGTATAATCTTTTTCCATCCATTTTGTTACCTCCTGTATCTCTTTCTTTTTTACATCTGATTCATATATTTCACAGTAATCTGTCCAATGCCACATTCGATTTCCATATTTTTTGCCGCATGATTGTCTATCGTATAGTCTTTTCCAAATCCAGAATAGCTCTCATCTGCACATCTGATTTCTCCGATACCACATTCCAGATCGTAATTATAATCTTCTTTTACACCTTTTAAATTCAGCAAAAGTTCTCCCACACCACAGTCTGCTTCTAATTTCTTTCCGGCATCTCCTGATGCTGTGACGGATCCGGCACCACATACAAATTCTGCCTCCTCTGCCTGAAACTCAAGGATATTCACTTCTCCTGCTCCGGCATTTACCTCCAGATTTTTCGTTCTGATCTGATCCGCTTTTAATTTTCCGGCTTTCATATTCAGTTCTATTTCGTTAAATGCCATGTTTTCCGGGATCGTCACGGTAATTGTGCCTTTTCCAATGTTATTACTTTTTTTAATCTTTTTATTTGAAGTCAAATATAAGATTCCATCTTTTTCAAATGCACGAAAGCCCAGTTTTTCATTAATATCTATGCTTTCTACCGTAATTACATCCGTATCCGTCCCCTTTTTCAAATGGATACTTCCTGTATAAACATTACTCTTAATCGAATTGATATCTTTATATGAAGCCTTTCCGTTGTTTTCAAGTATATTTGCTATACCATTCATATTATCACGTCTTTCGTCATCATCATCCCAGTCATCCTGCTCATCATACCGGTCATCATCATCCCAGTCATCATCATCCCAATCATCATTGTCCCAGTCATCATCATCCTGGTCCCACTTATCTGTGACGATATATTTTGTAACTTTTGATCCCCATTTCATTTCTTCCGGGAATCCATGCATAATATCATCCAGTGTTGTTCCAATTCCCCACGCTGCACCACAGCATATGATCCCAACCAGGAAACATATACCACATACGATCCAAAATATTTTCCATCTTTTTTTCATATCTTACGCCATCGCCTTCCTGTGAAATGGTTTTCTGAGAATCCATACAATTCCTCTGATCATCCCCGGAAATACAATGATACAGAGTCTTATCCCTGCCACGGTTCCGATCGCACCAACAGCAATCAGTATCATACCGGCTCCGAATAGTGCAAGACCGGCTCCTATATTCACAAACATACTTCCAATACCTGCTGCTGTCAGAACGATTGCCACGATCACAATTGCCGCAAAACCTATTACAATTGCGATAAAGAATGCAAATGCTGCAATGAGGATTCCTGCAATTGCTGCCAGCAGGCCGATTGCTACAGGAACGATAACCGGGCATCCAACCAAAATGATTGCCACAATCAGAATCATTTTTAACCATTTATTCGTCCATGGTTTATTGTCCTGCTCCATCGGCATTCCGGCTTTTCCATCTTCCGGATCCTCTCTGTCTGCCTTGATCTTTGCAGCCACTTTTTCAGGACTTTCCAGTTCATCTATTACATTCTTTTCATTCTCTGCTCCTGCATCATCAAAGTAATCGTTGTAATAATTTAATGCATCCATTCTGTCCTCTTCCGGAATATCCTGCAAAAGTCCGGATAGTTCTTCCATAAACTCTATTCGATTCATTCTAATATCCCTCCCTCAAATAATTCATTAATCTTTCCGGAATATTCTTTCCACTCTTTCCGGTACATGATAAGCTGGGTTCTTCCGGTTTCTGTAACTTTATAATAACGTCTGTTTCTTCCATCAAACTGCCTGTCATAGACTTCCAGATATTCCCCTTTCTGCAGCCTTCGAAGTACCGGATACAATGTAGATTCTGACACATCGATCGCTTTTCTTACATCCTGCGTAATCTTGTATCCATACGTTCCTTCATCTTCCCGTGATACTACCGCCAGCACAATTGCATCCAGAAGAGCTGCACCTGTATTAAAAACCATGCCCTCACTCCTTTTCGCATTATGATTTAATATTATTTTGTTACACATATTATACGATGTATAATATAGTGTGTCAACATATATTATGTATGTTACAAAATTGTAAGATATCGCAAAAAAAGTACACCCGTGACTTCGGATGTACTTCCCTGTTTCTGATATATTCCCCAATATACTATTCTATATAAATCTCTTTTTTTAAAGTAAATGAATAGATGATCTTTTCTTTTACTTTTTTCCCAGACATCTGTTCCAGTGCCTTCGCATAATAACGTAACTGCTCCTGATATTTCTCTGCCAGTTCTTTTCCGTTATTCACCTTATCCGTCTTATAATCCAGCACAACCAATCCATCCGGTTCTTCAAAATAAGCATCTATGATTCCCTGTATCAGGATCAGTTCCCCGTCTTCTTCCTCCGGATACAGCTCTTTTGCATCCACACCGAGTACAAATGGCTGTTCTCTGTAAAGTTTCTGCTTTCGGGCTGCTTCCTGCATCCGCTTTCCCGAATTACATTGCAGAAATTCCAAGATATCTGCCTGCCGGATACATCCTGCTGCTTCTTCTTCCAGCCTTCCATGCCGCACCTGTTCTTCCAGCCAACCGCCGAACCACTGCATATTCCCGTATTTCTGCATGCCTGCAAAATCTAACAGCTCCATCACCCGGTGGTATGCCGTACCTCTCGGTGCCCCTGTCAGACCTTCTTCCTGCTGCATAAACCGGGGCAAAAGCGGCACCACTTCCGGTTCTTCATAGAAACATTCTCCCTGCTCTTCCTCCCTTTCGTCTGATGCAATCTCATAGGCTCTTTTTTTCAGTTCCGTGACAGTGAATTTCAGCTTCCTTTCACTGCTCTTTTCATAGGGATAGGAAAATGCAAACTGTTCCTGCATCATCTCATGCAAGCCAGGCTCATAGATTTCTTCTACGTTCCAGTTTTCAAGAACAGTTCTTGAAAGACCACTCTTTTCTTCTTCCTCTATGCTTTCTTTTACCACATCCTCTATATGCAGGATCTGTATTCTGAACAGATCCTCCCTGCACTTTAACACTGCTGGCAATATCCAGTCCCAGTATGTGGAGGCATGACTAAGCTGAGAAAATGATAATGTCCCTTCTGTATCTTTCCCAAACATCTGATACCCGGCAATCTTATCCTCTGGTTTTGAAAGCGTTCCTGTAATGATCAGTTTCTCTTTCGCACGCGTCAGGGCTACATATAATACACGCAATTCTTCCCCGAGACTCTCTAATGCTTCCTCCTTTTGTATCACTTTTTTGATGATACTTGGAATCTTCGTACGATATTCCAGATCCACTGCATCCAGCCCGACTCCCATACCGGCATGGAGTGCCACCGCACTTCTTGCATCCTGCATATTGAAACGCTTTCCCATTCCGGCTGTGATCACGACAGGAAATTCCAATCCTTTGCTTTTGTGAATCGTCATTACCCTCACTGTATCCGCATATTCATCTTCTATGCTCGCCTCACCATAATCCACGTCATACTTTTGTAGTTGTTCGATGTATCTCACAAAATGAAACAATCCTTTATAACTGGTTGCTTCATATGCTCTGGCTTTTTCAATCAGCATATCCAGATTCGCTCTGCGCTGTGCTCCACCAGGCATTGCTGCCACATAATCCCCATATCCCGTTCTGTCCAGTATCTTCCATAAAAGTTCATGCATCGGTGTATATGGTACGATCAGGCGTAATTCGTCCATCTGTCCCAGGCACTTTTCCAGCTTTTCCCAGATCTTTTGTTCACGCCCATGTACTCTGTACTCTGCCACACTCTCAAAGAACGGCTTATCCGGATACATACACCGTATCTCTGCCATCTCTTCATCCGACATTTCTGCAAATGCAGAACGCAGCACTGCTGCCAGCGGAATATCCTGTCTCCGATTATCCAGAACCCTCAGATAATCCAGAAGTACACCTACCTCCTGTGTCTGAAAATACCCTTCACTGGTTCCCGCATAAGCAGGGATACCTTCACGGTTCAACACTTCTGTAAATACATCGGCAAATCCTTTGACACTTCTTGTCAGGATCACAATATCCGAATAACGCACATTTCTGAGTTTGCCGGTCTCCTTATCCACGACTTTCTGCGAACGCAATAGTTCGCGGATACGCATGGCAATCATACGGGCCTCCAGTTCCCTTTCTGAGACAATTCCTTTTGATGTATCCCCATCCGTTTTCTGATATTCATCCAGGTCACTGTCCATTAACAGAATCTCTGTCTTAAGATTCTCTGTCTCCGGATATTCTGCCCCCGGATACAATGCCGCCTGCTCATCATAGACGATCCCGCCCAGTTTCTCCGTCATGATCTGCCGGAATATCGCGTTGGCACTCTCCAGCACTTCCTTCCGGCTTCGGAAGTTTCTGTGCAGATCAATTCTCTGAGTCTGACTTTCTTCTATATTATATGTATAAAACTTTTCCAGAAATAATTCCGGTCTCGACAGACGGAATCTGTAAATACTCTGCTTTACATCTCCTACCATAAAGATATTATACCTGCCGCTTCTGCAGGTTGATACACTGTTAAGGATTGCTTCCTGAATCAGATTGCTGTCCTGATACTCATCGATCATAACTTCATGAAACTGGTTCTGATATTCTTGCGCTATTTTTGATGGTACAAACCCATCTTCTGATTTTTCTGTCAGGATACGCAGTGCATATTGTTCCATATCCGAAAAATCAATGATGTTCTGTGCCCGCTTCTGCTCTTCAAACTTTTCTCCAAACAACCGCACAAGATTCCCCAGCTCTTCCATCGCCGGAGCACACATTTTCAAATCCTCCACCAGTTCCTGCGGACTTTCATAAAAATACTGCCCGCTGATATTCTTTACAATCCCCTTTACAAGTTCCCGGATCTTCTTGACTTGTTCGATCTTTTCTTCTAATACTGTCTGATCTTTGTTTGCCGCAATCCTCGCCCATTTTACATTCGTAAATGCTTCCGCCATCTTCTCATAAGACCGGATAGCTGACAATTCTTCAATCACCTGCATATCCTTATCCAACGTTGCTTCATACACCGCCGGACCATCCGGACTTAACGCAATCATCTCTGCCTGAGCCAGCAATTCTCTGGCATCCTCCAGATTCTTCCTTATATCTGCCATTACTTTTTGCATGAAGCTGCTTTTTTCCAGTGTCTCGACATCCGGTATCCTGTACGCTTCCACACAAGACTCCAACCACGCTTCACTGTCCGGATAGCTTCTGGAAAACTCATAGATCTTCAAGATCAGATCTTCAATCTTTTTATCATCTCTCCCGGTACTGTAAGCTGCTGCAAAATCAAGGAAGCTCTTACTTCCTTCCTGATATTTTTCCTCCAGCATTTCTTCCAGTACATCATGTCTTAGCAGTTTCAGTTCCCCTTCTTCACCGATCCGGAATCCCGGATCGATATCAATCGCATGAAAATGATCACGGATCACTGAAAGGCAGAAGCTGTGAATGGTTGTGATCTGTGCATTATGGATCAGTGTTGCCTGTTGTTTCAGATGCTCATCTTCCGGGTATTCCAGTAGTTTCTTCTCAATCGCCAGACGTATTCTTTCTTTCATCTCTGAGGCCGCCGCCTCGGTAAATGTCACGATCAGAAGTTTATCTACATCCACCGGAGGGTCATCTTCTGTCAGCATCGTGATGATACGTTCTACCAGAACAGCTGTCTTTCCGGAACCTGCTGCTGCCGACACCAGAATATTACGATTTCTCAGTTGTATGACCTTCTGCTGTTCTTCTGTCCATTTCACACCCATTCCTGGTTTCCTCCTTTCCTGTCATTTTCAGATTCACGCTGTTCTATCCGCATTGCCGCCATGGCCTCTTCTTTTCCCATTGTTCCGATATCACGGTATTCATATCCCGGAATTTTAACATCGAATCCACAGACATGCCTGTATGGACAGTAATCGCATCCACTTTCCTGCCCACGCTTATAAGGAAGGGCTCCTGCTTCACCATTCAATATCTTCGTTCTTGCATCTTCCATCTGCTTTTTGGCATGAGTCATCATTGCAGAAAAATCCTCTCCCGCAACCACTTTGGAATACCCCGATACGCTGCCGTTCTTATTATATTTTACCGGAACTGCCAGAGATTCGCCCGAAGTATTATGATCCAGATGTTTTAATATCTCTGTCCCAAGCGGAATGATACCATCCGGCTTCAACTGCTTTAGAACCGCACGCTCTGCTTTTTCTTTGTCTTCTGTCTTATCTACCAGAGGATCCTGAATGCGGTAATAGAACACACCAGCCGGGATTACCTCCTTATCCGGATGGCGCTTTTTCTGAAATTCGACTGCTGCATCCATATAGATCATAAGCTGTAATTGTAAGCCATGATACAATGCAACCACGTCAAATGCCTTACTTCCGGTCTTGTAATCCATAACTTTGACATATATCTGCTCTTCCGTCTCACATATATCAATGCGGTCAATCTTTCCTCCGAAGAAACGCAGTTCATATGCCTCCGGTACAAAGTCCCCGGCTTTCAGCTGGTTCGTAAGTGCCCATACTGTTCTCTCCAGCATCTGCTTCATACGCACGATCATCTGTTCATTTCTTGCCGTACTGTATAATACAGAATTGCCATAATCTGTAATCGCTTCTTCTACACTTGCATCGATCAGCTTTTTTCTTTCTTCTTCCGGCAATACTGTCCATCCGCCCGCCTCCGACGCCTTTTTCGAAAACAGTTCCAGAGCCCTGTGACAGACATTTCCCAGATCGACTGCTTTAAATTCATACAGCGGCCGTTCCTTCAGGCGGAGCCCGTAAGCAAGGAAATGTGCACACGCACAGGTCGCATACCGTTCCATTCTCGTGATGCTTCCTTCGAAATTCTCTCCATAAAGTTCTCTTGCTACACGTTCCGATAATGGATCTTCCGGACGTCTGTAGTACCATGCGCGCAAAATCCGGTCCACCACAGCTTTCCATTCCGGAGATTTCTGATACCAGGTATATAATTCCTGCCAGGTGAGGTCCAGATTCTTCTCCTGCAGTCCACGGATCAGATAAGCAACTCCACTTTTCTCCGTCAGTTCTTTTTCCTTTAGTTTTCTTGCTTCTTCATCCTGAACCTTTAACTCCGGATATAATCTTGATAATTCCTGTATCAGATAAGACGGACGCTGTGCTTTCCCTCCTGCAGACACTTTACTATAATAAATCTTCAGTTTCTCCGACGGCTTAGTCAGGTTCATATACAGGTAAAACTTTTGGACATATGCTTTTTCCTTTCCGCCTGCCGCCAGCGCATAATCCGCCTGCCGGAACTTCTCTCTGTCCTGTTCCGTTAACAGACCGGTTCTCATAAGTGCTCCGGGAAGGAAACTGTCATTGGCTCCAAGAAAAAAGAGTGCCCTGATGTCTTTTAATCTTGTTCTCTGCATATCTCCTGCCACTACCTGATCCACACTTGGAGGAATCACACCGACTCTTGCCTCTTCCAGTCCTGCATCCAGAAGCTTACAATATTCGTTCAGTCCCACCGGTTCCTCACCCAGAAGTTCTACAAATTTATCAAATAATTCTATGATGATCCGGTAGACCTGTGAATATTCCTTCGCCAGTGCCAGCTCACCTGCTTTCTGAAATTCTTCTTCTGTTCTTTGCAGGCGTTCCTGGATATTTTCCTTCACCATGAACTCATATACTGCCATCGTGATATCTCGCACCGTTTTCCTCTTTTGTTTTAATACAAACATCAGGTTATCCACTTTTTCTACCAGTTGTACACGGTAATGATTCAGCCGGTCCAGTTCCTCTTCTTCCATCCCCTTCAATCTGCGGATCCAACGGTTCTGCCAGCCTTTATATCCCCTGATTCCCAGTCCGAGCACATAGTTTTCCAGTTCATCTACTTCCTCGCAGGCGAATCCTGCAAGATTCGTTCTTAAGAAGCGGAATACACTTTCATAAGAGAAATTCTTTTCCGCCATATTCAGAAGACTCCTTATATATTCTACAAATGAATTCAACAGGATGCTTCTCTTATGATCCATAAACACCGGAATCCCGTAATTCTCAAATGCCTGTTCTAGATAGTCTCCATATACATTCATATCACTGACGATCACACCGATATCTCTGTATCTGTACTGCTCTTTACGTACCAGTCTGCGGATTCCCTCTGCCACTGCATCTGCTTCCTGTCTTGGGTTCCCTGCTGCATGGATTTCCAGATTCTCCACAGCTTTATCATACCTTCCAGACCCGTACCGGAAGATATTTCTCTCCAAAAATGCAAGTTCCTTGTTCTTTTCAAATCGTTTCACCGGATATCCATACAGGCAGACTGGTTCTTCTACCTCTATATGATCTTCCCCCGCCATTCTGACCAGTGTCGTTACCATCTTCTTACTCAGTCCAAACAGCTGATATGGATGTTTATAAGCATACGGATTCTCCCGTTCATCCATCGTAACTGTCACCCAGACTTCCTTACAGCACCGCATAAGTTCCAGTATCAGCCGGTTCTGCACCGGTGTAAATCCGGTAAATCCATCAAGAACTACAACACTGTTTTTCAAAAGTTCTGATTCTTTTACCTGACTGTTCAATACATCCAGCAATTCTTCCTTCGTGATATACCGCTCTCTTAAGTAATCCTGAAAACCTTCATACAAAAGCCTGATATCTTTTAACTTGTAATACAATCTGGAGTCTTCATCCAGATGATCCAGCATCTCATCCATCTCTTCTTCCCCGATATCATACTGTGTAAATTCGGATATCACGGATTTTACCTCACTGATATAGCCAAGTTTCTTAATATTCCCTTTCAATACCGTCAGTTTGTTCTCATAATCCCCTGCAATCTTTCTGAGGATCAGGTTTTTTCCCTCATCATCCAGAACCTGCATCTGCTTTGTACCGGTCTCTTCAAATACCCGGTAAGCAAGTCTTGCAAAACTCAGTACATCGATATTCATGATACCGTGTCTCGGATGCATACTGACCAGATCCTTCTGCGTCTGCATTGTGAACTGTTCCGGTACGAGCACTATGAAATTCTTCAGTGGGTATTTTTCTGATTCTTCTATGACATGCTGATATAAATAAGTTGATTTTCCTGAGCCGGATGGCCCGAATACAAATTTTAAAGGCATAAGGTTTCCTCCTTATGCCCTAGTATAACACGAATATATGTTTGTGTATAGCCGTAAAACCTGCTTTTATACTGTCATTCACGACAGCTTTTGCAAGATTTCCCCGATATCTTATAATGCACGCAGTCTCTCTGCAAATTCATTACTAAGTGTCATTTTCGCAACGTAGAATACATCTCCTGTCATGTATACATTCCAGTCATCTTCTACTTCTACCTGAAGTTCTCCTCCCGGCATATGAACGATCACTTTACTGTTCGTAAGTCCCAGTTTGTACGCTACACCTGCTGCCGCACATGCTCCGGTTCCGGATGCTCTGGTGTATCCTGCACCACGCTCAAAGATCTCGATCGCAATATTCTCTTTATCCATCACCTGCATGATCTGTGTATTGATTCTGTTCGGGAAATATCTTGCGATCTCGGAATAATCACCGATCTTGCATACCAACGGTTTGGAAATCTCACGCATAGGGATCACGCAGTGTGGATTACCGATGGATACACAGGTAACCGGATACAACGTCCTTCCGAATACCATGTCCTCGTTGATCACTTCACGCCTCTCGCCGATGACCGGGATCTCATCACTCCAAAATGATAATTTTCCCATAGATACACGCAGCCGGCTTCCATCTTCATTTAAGAATGTCACTTCCACCGGACCGTTTCCTGTATATAATTTGAAATTCTTTTTCTGTACGTAACCGGCATCTTTCAGATATTTTGCAAAAATACGGACACCGTTTCCACTGGTCTCTGATTCACTTCCGTCCGGATTCCATACTTTTACATGCATACCGTCTTCTTTCAGGATCGGTCCTTCCAGAACTCCGTCAGCGCCAAGCCCCTCATTACGATCACAGATCATTTTTACATTTGCCTGATCCAGTTCTAATTCATTATGATTCGGATCAAATACAAGATAATCATTCCCCAATCCATGATAACGTTCCAATACTACTTTCATCTTTCTTCCTCCTGATTTTTAATCCCCGTCTTTAATTACATTTAAAAATTTCTTCTGTTGTGTTTTTATTTCTTTTGACTGTATATAGTTCACACAGAGTATTCGCCGCTTACTGCATCTGTTAGCTGCATCTTTCTCTTTATCCATATCATAACAGGCATTATTTCCATAATCTACACAAATAATGCCATGTTTCTTGCAAATAATGCCATTTTCCTATAAACTGATTACAGATACTATTTGCAGCTTTTTATCTGTCTCGAATCACTCTGATTTTGATATTGTATTTTTAATAATATATGGAGGATATATATGGAACAATACGAGAAAAAAGGATATCTGAACAGTGAATTCAGACTTTTTCACCTGACTGATCAGGATACCAAAGAAATAGATTACCATTATCACGATTTTGATAAGATTACAATCTTTATTCGGGGAAAGGTCAATTATATGATCGAAGGACGCTCTTACGACTTAAAGCCTTATGATATCGTTCTGGTAAAACAGGGAGATATTCATAAGCTGACAGTAGACAATTCCTGCCCTTATGAGAGAATTATTGTCTACATCTCTCCGAATTTTATGAACGCATATCAGACCGAAAGCTACGATCTGAGTTATTGTTTCCAAAAAGCTGATCAGGAGCACTCCAATGTTCTGCGCATCCCCTCGCCGGAAAAGAGTTCCCTGTTCCGTTCTATCTCTAATCTGGAACACTCTTTCACTGACGGCGGCTATGCTTCCGAACTCTACCGGCAGGTAATGTTCCTGGAATTCATGATCCATCTGAACCGTGCGGTAAGAAAAAACCGGCTGGAATACATTGACACTGATAATTGTAACGAAAAGGTGCTCGCTATCCTTGATTACGTCAGCGAACATCTCTGTGAGAACTTATCGATCGACCTGATCGCCAGACATTTTTATATCAGCAAATATTATATGATGAGATTATTTAAGCAGGAAACCGGTTATACACTAGGACAATATATCTCCCAGAAACGGCTCCTGCTTGCAAAAGAACTATTATCTTCCGGTGTGCCTGGCACACAGGTTTGTTACGATTGTGGATTTAAAGATTATTCTACGTTTTCCAGAGCTTATAAGCAATTGTTCGGTGTAACGCCTTCCGGACGTACCTGCCCATAAAGTTCTGACGGAACGAATGCCCTCACGAAGATACCATCTTCCCGGTACTCTTCCTCCTGAAGTTCTCCGTACTTCCGGATCTTTTGGATCTTTCCGGCTTCTTTATATGGATACAATGCCTCAATCTCCACTTTCCGCTCCCTCAATACAGCTTCTATGGACTGAAGGAATCCTGTAATTCCTTCTCCCGTCTTTGCCGAGATTTTTACATGATAATCTGCACGCAGGTCTCTCGGAACCCAGGTATCTTCCATTTGATCAATCTTATTAAATACCGTGATCACCGGCTTATCTTTCACTCCGAGATTCTGCAGTGTCTCATATACGGTATACATCTGTTCATCCATCTGTGGATTCGAAGCATCCACTACATGCAGGATGATGTCCGCATATTTTGCTTCTTCCAGCGTACTCCGAAAAGCTTCGATCAGATGATGTGGAAGCTTTCTGATAAATCCTACCGTATCCGTCATGAGAATTTCCTGACCGCTTGGCAGTTTCAGATCCCTGGTAGTGGGATCCAGAGTTGCAAATAATTTATCTTCTGCAAGAATTCCTGCACCGGTCAGAGCATTTAACAATGTAGATTTCCCCGCATTCGTGTATCCTACGATTGCTGCTACCGGAATATGGCTTCTGCTTCTCTGCTCTCTGGTCACTTCCCGGTGTTTTTTGACATCCTTTAATTCACGGTTCAGTTGTGCGATCCGGCTTTTGATCAGGCGGCGATCCATCTCCAGCTTCTTCTCTCCCGGTCCTCTGGTTCCAATTCCGCCTCCCAGTCTGGACATCGCTCTTCCCCAGCCGGTCAGTCTGGTCTGCTGATACTTAAGCTGCGCCAGTTCTACCTGTATCTTACCTTCACTGGTCGATGCTCTTGCCGCAAAGATATCCAGAATGATCAGGGTTCTGTCCATGACTTTCACATCCAGCTCATCCTGCAGGTTCTTCATCTGCGCCGGAGACAATTCATCATCACACACAATCCCAGTCGCACGCAATTCCCAGATCATATTTTTTAATTCTTCTATCTTTCCCTTCCCGACATAAGTTGCCGGATGCTGCTGCTCCCGGTTCTGGATCAGCATTCCTGCCGTCTCCGCCCCGGCTGTCGATACCAGATCTTTTAATTCTTCCAGTGATTCTTTTGTATCATCCTGATCCGAGAGTGCAACTCCGACCAGAATCACTTTTTCTGTTTCATCTTTTATTTCTATCATATTCTATTAACGCGTCTCCAGGAATTCTGCTTCTTTTTTAGCTGCCTTGTCATTTGGGTAACTATCCAGATATTCTTCCAGTTTTACTTCCGCACTCTCCCAGTCTTCCATCTTCTCATAAGCAACGATGATGTTATATTTCATTTCTTTCTTCATCTTCTTGCTGACGTCATCCTGTTCCAGTCCGAGATTATAATAGTTCAACGCTTCTTTTGCTTTTCCCAATTTCAGATCACAGTTTCCAATGAGATTATAAATGGTTCCTGTCTTCTCAGCATTATTATCCAGAGCCTTCCTGAATGCATTTCTTGCCCCTTTATAATCTTTCTGTTCCCATTTCACAATGCCGATTCCTCTCCAGGCATCTCCGGTATTCTTATTCTTTTCTATTGCCTGTTCAAACTGTTCAACCGCCTGATCGTATTCTCCTTTTTCAAGATACTCAACTCCCTTTTTCGAAGGATTTCCACAGGCAGTCAGTAACAGACCTGCACTGAATATTGCAAGTAGTGCTTTTCCTCTTTTCATACTTTTTCTATATACTCCTCATTTACTCAATCTGCCAGTCAATCGGTTCTATTCCGTGCGCTCTCAGATAATCGTTCGTCTGACTGAATGGCTTACTTCCAAAAAATCCGCGGTATGCAGACAGCGGACTCGGATGCGGTGCTTTCAGGATCAGATGCTTCGGATTATTCAGCATCCTCGCCTTCCTCTGCGCCGGCGCTCCCCATAAGATGAACACGATTGGACGGTCCTGACTGTTAAGTGCCATGATCGCCGCATCGGTAAATTCTTCCCATCCGATATCCTTATGGGAATTCGCCTGATGTGCCCTTACGGTTAATACCGTATTCAACATCAGCACGCCCTGCTCTGCCCATTTTGTCAGACAGCCGTGATTCGGGATCGTACATCCCAGATCATCATGCAGTTCTTTATAAATATTCACAAGCGAAGGCGGCACATCCACACCTTTTTTTACCGAAAAGCAGAGTCCATGCGCCTGTCCTACATTATGATATGGATCCTGTCCCAGAATTACTGCCTTTACATTATGAAGCGGTGTCAGATGAAATGCATTGAAGATATCGTCTGCCGGCGGAAAGATCTGTCTTGTTCTGTATTCCTCATTTACTGTCTCAAATAATTTCTTATAATATGGCTTTTTGAACTCTTCTTTCAGAGCGTCCAGCCAGTCATTATTGATTGCTGCCATTGTCTTTTACACTATCCTTTTTATTTTTTTATCCTCGCTGTCATACAGACTGCAAACTACAGACGGACAGATACACCTTTTCCTCTTAAATATTCTTTTACTTCTCTGATTTCCAGTTCTTTGTAATGGAATAAAGATGCCGCCAACGCTGCATCTGCTTTTCCCTCTGTCAGTGCATCGTAGAAATGTTCCAGATTGCCGGCTCCACCGGATGCGATCACCGGAATACTTACTTCTTCTGCGATTGCTCTTGTAAGTTCCAGATCATATCCCGCTTTCGTTCCGTCGCAGTCCATACTGGTCAGAAGAATCTCTCCCGCACCAAGTTTCTCCACTTTTGCTGCCCATTCCACAGCATCAATTCCCACATCGATACGTCCGCCATTCTTATAGATATTCCATCCGCTTCCATCTTCTCGTTTCTTTGCATCAATCGCCACAACCACACACTGGCTTCCGAACTTTTCCGCCGCTTCCGAAATTAAATTTGGTGTATTGATCGCGGATGAATTGATAGAAATCTTATCCGCACCCTCTCTCAGGAGAGCTTTAAAATCATCCACTGTACGGATTCCTCCACCCACCGTAAACGGAATAAACACATTTTCCGCTACTTTGCGGACCATATCGACAACTGTACCCCGCGCATCCGAAGATGCTGTAATGTCCAGAAATACCAGTTCATCCGCCCCTGCTTTATCATATGCCTTTGCAATCTCGACAGGATCTCCCGCATCCCTTAAGGATACAAAATTAACTCCTTTTACCACTCTTCCGTTATTTACGTCCAGACATGGGATAATTCTTTTTGTATGCATTGCCTTGTCCCCCTATAATTCCACAAAGTTTTTTAAAATCTGAATTCCTATATCACTGCTCTTTTCCGGATGGAACTGGCACGCAAACACATTTCCCTGTTCTACCGAAGCATGGATATGTGTACTATACTCTGTTGTTGCAGTCACAATATCTTCATTCTCTGCTTTCAGATAATACGAATGTACAAAATATACATAGGAATCTTCCGGAATATCTTTAAATAATCTTCCGTTATTTTGGAATTTTAGTGAGTTCCATCCCATGTGAGGGATCTTAAGTCCTTCCTGATCCGGGATTCTTAATATCTCTCCCTTCAAGATCCCAAGGCCTTCCACACCCGGAGTCTCATCACTTCGTTCAAATAATAACTGCAGTCCGAGGCAGATTCCAAGAAATGGCGTTCCTTTGGCTGTTACGTCTCTGATTACTTCATCAAGTCCATACTGTCTGAGTTTTCCCATCGCATCTCCGAATGCTCCGACTCCCGGAAGGATTACCTTATCTGCATTCATGATCGTCTCTCTGTCTCTTGTGATTGTTACTTCCTGTCCCAGAAGTTGCATGGCTTTTTCCACACTCTTTATATTTCCTGCATCGTAATCGATAATCGCTATCATCTCGTCGTCCTGCCTTTCGTATGTGATCTGGAACTCTCCGGCCATTCATTCCGTGCCCATTATTCTTTATTGTACATCAAGTTCAAACCAGAATTCAACTCCATTATCATAATTCTTTACTCCATATTCCTGATGGAACGATTTCATAATCGCTTTTACAATAGAAAGACCGATTCCATTGCCACCATATTCGCGTGTATGTGCTTTATCGACTTTATAGAATTTATCCCAGATATGTGCAATATCTGCTTCTGGTATCGGAGTTCCGGTATTAAATACGGATACCCGCACTTTACCGTCTTTTTGAACCATTTTTACCTCTATCACCATATCCCCGCTGACATGATGACATGCATTGCTGACATAATTTTTCACGACCTGCTCTACTTTAAATTCATCTGCCCATGCATAGATATCTTCTTCTGTATGCAGGAGAATTTTTGCCCCTGCCTGATCTGCCATGATTTCCATACTCTGGAGCACACCTCTTACAAGTGCTGTAAGATTAAATCTGTCAAACACAATATCCTCATCGCCGAATTCCAACTGGTTTAATGTCAGAAGATTCTTAACCATCTGATTCATCTTGGAAGCTTCATCCATGATCACCTCACAGTAGAATTCCCGGCTCTCCGCATCTTCATTCACACCCTCTTTTAATCCTTCGGCATATCCCTGGATCAGTGCGATCGGTGTCTTTAATTCATGCGATACATTTCCCAGAAACTCATTTCTCATCTTCTCCAGCTTGTCCTTCTGTTCGATATCTTTCTGCAGGCTGTTATTCGCCTTCTTGAGCTCCGAAATTGTGCTTTCCAGTTTTTCCGACATCCGGTTAAAGTTCTCACCAAGTTCACCAATCTCATTACTTCCACCACTGGTATATTTCGCATCAAAATCAAGATCTGCCATACGGTCTGATAATCTTGCCAGTTCGCGGATCGGTTCTGTGATCCGTTTTGCAAAATACCAGATCAGGAAGATAGATATAACGATCAGAATACTCCCTATATACAATAAGAAACGATTCGATATTGCTGCGCTCTCCCGCATACTTTCTACCGGACTTCTGAGCAGGAACTGACTGCCATCATCCAGGCTTCCCCACATATCTACATAATAGTTCTGATTCCATGGATCCCATGACTGATTGATCTGGTAAACTTCAGTAGAATCCAGGATTCTGCTTTCTTTCTGTGCCTGATTCAGGAAATATCCCATCATCTGATTCTTCAACATATTCTTATCATGCACATTTGTATGTACATCATTATCTTTTCCTATGACCAGATAGGAAATATTATTCTTTTCAGCGAAATGAATAAGTGAACCGTTTTTCTTTGTACTGTTCCACTTGTTTTCATTAGATACATCATTCAGCTTTTCATAAAGTTCTATAAAACGTGATTCCTTCTTACTGATATAATATGGTTCCAGAAATTTGCCATTGATGAACATTAATGTCGCTACCAGGCAGATCAGCAGTCCTACAAACGCCATGATCATCTGCGTCTTGATCGAATGATGCCTGTTTTTGATCTTTGCTTTTTTTTCTTCACTTATGATTTTCATTCTTCATCAACCTCAAATTTGTAACCCATCCCCCAGATTGTCTTGATATAATTTCCTTTTTCTCCGAGTTTGCTTCTCAACTTCTTAACATGTGTATCAATGGTTCTTGCATCTCCAAAATAATCGTAATCCCATACGTTATTCAATATTTTCTCTCTTGATAATGCAATGCCCTGATTCTCAACAAAATATGTCAGAAGTTCAAATTCTTTAAAGCTTAATTCAATCTCCTTATCATCAATCTTCACCTGATGTGCTGCTTTGTCAATCACAATTCCGCCGGCATTGATCTCATCACTCTCTCCTATTACATTAGCTCTTCTTAAGATTGCATTCACTCTGGCTACCAGGATCTTCGGACTGAATGGTTTTGAGATATATTCGTCAACGCCAAGATCAAATCCCTGTAATTCGTCTCTCTCTTCTGATCTTGCAGTCAGCATGATAATCGGAACTTTGGATGACTGGCGCACTTCGCGGCATACCTGCCAGCCGTCCATTCTTGGCATCATCACATCCAGGATGATCAGCGCAATATCTTTTTCATCGTAAAACTGTTCCATTGCTTCCATACCATCTCCGGCTTCGATCACCTGATATCCTTCTCTTTCCAGGAAATCCTTCACCAGTTTCCGCATCCTGCTTTCATCATCTACTACTAATATTTTGATCTTATCCATAAGACCCGGCCCTCCTCTTAAATCTATATTTTCATGATATATTTTTCTTCTATCTTCATTATTATAGCAGAGAACTATGTAGTCTTTGTGAATTTTCCGGTATATAGAATAAAAAGTACCCGCGATATCATATTACTTATGTTATCACGGGTACTTTTTCTTAAGTTACTCTAATCTGTAATTTGTTGTTTTATACAACTCATACTATTCTTCATCTTCTCTTTTCTTTCTCTTAAGTGAGAATCCTCCGATTCCGGCTCCGAGAGATGTTACTGCAAGTCCTAACCACGCAAACATGCCGGACGGATCTCCAGTCTTCGCAGCTTTTCCACTCTTCGTATTCGATGCGGATCCTGTCTTACCAGATTTGCCTGATGTACCGTTTGTACCGGCTGCTCCACTTGTGCCGTTAGCTTTCTGTCCTGCATCCTTTTTCACAAGTGTACTGATTGCTTTATTCAGTTGCTCAGTTGCTTTATCAACTGTATCCTGATTTTTCTTTTCTTTCAGTGCTGTGTCAGCCTCAGCCAGTGCTGACTGAAGTGCTTTCCAGCTGTCTGCTGTATAATCTGATTCGTTTAAAGCACCTGCTACTTTAATTGCTTTTTCAAGTGCATCTGTTGATACCTGTTTCGTTGTGTCTTCAGATGGCGCCGGAGTTTTTCCCGGAACTTTGTATGTAAATGTAAGAGGTGTTGTATAACCAGTTGATGTAACCGTGATCTGGAATTCTGTTCCGGCCGCCACATCTTTAAATGGCGCTGCATCTGTCACCAGCGTTCCGTCTTTATCAATAATCTTTACAGAACCTTTTCCTCTTGCTGCATAATCGGTGCCGTTCACATTTACAGATGTAATATTTCCGATATAAGTATTGAATGCTTCCTTATTACTGTTTTCTGCCACTGTAAGCTTTTTGTTATCTGCATCATATGTTGCCGGCATATCTGTTGTTGACAGAATGAATGTTGTTTTCAAATCTGCATATTTTCCATTTTTATCTTTTACTGTAAGTGTATATTTCCCCGGATTAATTGAAGAATCTGCTTTAAATGTTAATACATTGCCTTCCACTTTCACATTCAATCCTTCAACGGTGTATTCCGGATCAAAATCATCCCTAAGATTCAGCTCTATCGCCGTCTTACCAGCAGAAATATCTGCATCTGCAACCTTAACAGCATCCTCTGTTTTTGCAAATTTTACAGGGACATAAAGATCATTAACATCAATTGTATATAGACCATTTGTTGTATAATATTCAATACTGTCAATCGTCTTGCCCATCATAGATGCATAATGCGCTGAAGATGTCGGGCAACCATGTACTGACTCTGTATATCCGGTACTCCAAGCGAGCTTTTTCCCTTTCCAGATGTTCTCCAGATGACGCAGACCATAGGCAGTTCCATCTGTTGTCTTTACAACGACTGCATTTACATTAGAAGATGCAATCTTATCTTCCGGAAGTCCGTCCAGATTGAGCTGGTAATCTCCATAAGAAGACTGTGTTAACAATTCTGCCGTAACACCTGTCAGAGCTTCTGCTTTCTGTCCTTTAACCTCGCTGAATACAAGTTTTCCATCCTTGTCCATAGAAACTTCTTTGTAATTTGCAGGAGCCTCTGTCAATGGATAGTATGCATATGTCTCGTTTTCAAAAAGTGTATCTTTTCCTTCTAATGTTGTGGTAGATGTCTGTCCACGGTTCGTCACTGTAATATCAACTTTATCCGTATCTTTTACTTCTTTGTATTTTGTAAGATCTACGGAAGGATCTACTTTCACAGCAAATCTAATACCATCAATCTGTGATCCATCTGCATTTTCATGATAAGAACCACCTGCAAGTCCTGTGGTACGTGTCTTGTTCTTTGTTGCAGAAGTAAATACGTCAACATCTACGTCATTCTTTGTTGTCTCAGATTTGTAGAATGCTGCGTATGGGATGTTCATAAGAACATAAGTCTCTTTTTTCTCTGCTTTTACAAGTGCGTCGATTGCTGCATTCAGATGACTGGTTGCTTCATCAACTGTTGCCTGTGTATGTGGAGTTTTTATTTCATCTTTTGCTTCCTGAAGCTCTGTCTGCATTGCCGCCCAGCTGTCTGCTGTATAATCTGATTCCGTCAGACTTTCGGCTTTCTTAATTGCTGCTTCCAGATTTGTTGTACTGATCTCTTCTTTTGCATCTTTTACGATGTTTTCATCTTTTGCCTGGAAATTATATGTTACATCTTTATAACCCAGTGCTGAAATTGTAATTGTCCAGTATCCCGTTCCATCCGTTCCTTCCGGTAATGTACAACGAAGAGATTTCGTAAGACCAAGCTGGATTCCCATTGATTTGTGCATCCAGTTATCTGCTGCAAATTTTGTTCCATATGCTGCTTTTGCATTTGTGTATGTACTGTCGTCTCCATAGTATGTCCATTTTACACTCTGCATATTGGCTCCAAGATCTCCATAATTACCTGTCAGATCTACCCTTAAGAATTCTCCATAAGAACCCTTTGCTTCTTTTACTTTAAGTCCTGCTTCTTCTGCGGATGGTGCTGTTTTTAATTCCTGTCCTTCAATACCGGAACCTGTTCCAGCTTCCTTTGCAGAGAGACTAAATGTTCCATCTACATTCCTGGTTGCTGTCTTAAGTCCGTTTGTATCTGCTGTAACTTTTGCTTTCAGACCGCTATATGACTGCAATTTATTTTCTGCATATCCTCCTGCAAGTTCTCCACCATTTTCTACAACTTTGTATGCTTTGCAGAATGCTTCATAATCTTCTGTCGCTACTTTTACCGGTACATATTTCAGTCCTGTAACATCATATTTTTTCATCTTCGTTGTTGTTCCGTCTTCTTCGGTGATTGCTCCACGGTCAAATGTAATCGTTTTTCCATCTGTCAGAACAGCTTTCTTTGAATCTGTCCAATATGACACTTCATAAGATTTTCCATTTTCTGCCTCTATGGTTGCCGCACACTGATAACTTCCTCTGTGAAGTCCATGGTTCACCGTTGCACGTGTTACAACATCAAATGCACCTTTATCTGACTCTCCTTTTGTATCCAATTCACTTGATGATGAACTGTCTCCTGCTGCCTGTACTCCTTCTGCTGCCCAGTATTCCGCCCAGCTAAGTCCTGCATAGACATATTTATACTCGTCTGTTACTGCTTCTTCTGCAACTACACTCGTCTTAATATCCTGATAGTTATCACTTGTAATCGTCAGTGTGTAGTTTGTACCCACTGTCGGCTCTTTATCCAGTGCAACTTTTAAATATTTCAGATCACCGCTTGTCAGAGTATCTTCTCTGCGTCCTGCTCTGTAAGTCAGTTTATATGTTGGATTTTCCAGCTCTTTTAATTCTACTCCATTTAACTGAACTTCAAGTTCTGATCCCTTTAATGTTGCAGTTGCTTCTGCTGTTGGATATGTAGCTTTGATCTTTTCTTCTAATTCATTGATCAGTTCTGCTGCATCTGCCGATAACGCTTCCTTATTTGCAATCATGGCCTGAGCTTCTTTCACATGCTCTTTCAGATCTGCATTTTCAGAATAACCTGTTGTCTCCTCTGCTTTTTCAATCAGTTTCTGTAATTTATCTTTCTGTTTATCTGTAATTGGTGTCGATGTCTTTCTTGTGATATCCGGATAATTACTGCTGCTAATTGTAATTGTATACTGAGTACCAGCTGTCGGTGCCTTTGTTAAAGTAACCTTTCCATCTTTAACACTTGCTTTATCCGCCAGACCGCCAGATACTGATACGGTTACATCTTTCAGGTCCTCTGGGATTCCACTGATTTTAAGTTCTTCTGAACCATTTTCCAGAGAGTATTTTAAACCGCTGAGATCTCCATCGTAATATTTGTCTAATGTTACATTACACGGAACATTGATCACTCCAAGATCTGTAATCAGTGTAACACTGTTTAAAGCAGCTCCATTCATGTCTGCAAACTGATAGAATGCATCTCCCTGTCCATGTGCTCTCTTTAATCCCTGGCCTTCTTTAATTGACCACGCAATTTCTACATTTGGTGTCTTTGTACCAACCCAGAGATTTTCCAGACTGGTCATTCCGTAGCTCTTTCCGGAAGTTGTATTTAAAATCGCACCATAAAGAGTATATTCTTTTGTTTCATTTTCTCCCACTTTTAAACCTGTTTTTGTTCCAAGTCCGTCAACAGTGATCTGATAATCTCCATATCCTCCGTTTAACTCTAATTCATCTGCAGGAACAGAAAGATATTTATTCGTTACCGTTGCATCTGACATTTTAGAGAAGCTGTATGTTCCGTCTTCTTTTACCGTTAATTTGCTGTATGCTTCCGGCGCTTTGTCTAATGTTGTAAAATAATAATCATCATTTTCCGTCAGATTTGTCTTTAATTTTGCATAATCTTCTGCACTTACTTCTACTGGGATTGTTACACCCATGATATATTTTCCATTGTTGTAAGTACCTTTTGCAAGTCCAGTTGTGCCTTTGAATTTATTTGTAGTTGCTGTAGATACCGCATCTACTCCGCTTTCTACTTCCCATACTGCTTTATCTGTCAGATTGTAAGCCTTATAGAACTGATTGTATGGCACGTTCATGACAAGATATTTAGTTTCTTTAACCGCAGGCTTTAAATTGCTGATTGCTGTCTCCAACTCTTTTCTAGCAGAATCCACATCCGTCTGTGAGGTTGCTGTCAATGCTTTTTTAGCTGTTGTCAGTTTTTCCTGTAATGCTTTCCATGTATCATCTGTATAATCGCCCTCTTTTAAAGCCTCTGCTTTACTAATAACGTTCTGTAATTCCGTTGTATTTACCGTTTCCTTTTTTGGGGCTTTAGATAATGCATCATCTACTGCCTGCCAGATTGCTGTTGACGAATAAGTTGCACGGCTCACAGCATCAATGGCATCCGTACTATTTTTACTCAAAATCTGAGCAACAACACCAGTACTCTTCTTGGTTCCATTTGCAGCGTTCGATATGTATGTTTCATTATCACTACCACCATTCCCTGATATATCACTGATAGAAGTAATTGTTCCATTCGCCACAGTTACCTTTACTGTCAAATCATATGGATGAAACTCTTCATACTCATCTGGTATACACTTTGCAGTTCCTGTATAAGTTCCATCCTGAATCTTCGCAATGTCCGTACTGGAAGTAGCAGCAACCGCCGGTATCGCTGGGCAAATACTGGCTACCATTGCAGTAGACATCGCAACTGCCATTACTTTTGTCTTCATTTCTTTCTTTTTCATAAAAGCCTCCTTAATGAAAATATTTATTATCAAGTTAGTGTTTTCTAACTTATAATCAAAAAAATTTTTACTAATCAGACATGTGCATTTTCCACACATGTCTGCATATTATGTTATTTTATACTCCAAGCCAGATACATAATCCAAGTAATATCAACGCTCTTAAAATTGTAAACCAGATTTCATTGCCTCTGATCTTTTTCACTCCGCAGTGAATATTCTTCTTCGGACATGTATCTATACATTTCTGGCACTGGAAACAGTCACCTTCTACTTTCCAGGAACCATCCGTCGGAAGTCCGATATTCGCCGGACATTTTCTGGAACATGCACTGCACTTTGGAATGCAGGATTCCCGGTCTCTGTGAAGTGCAAATACCGGGAACACCGGAATCAGTGAGAATACAGCTCCCATCGGGCAGAAATTTCTGCAGAAAAATCTTTCCTCCAGACACATTCCGACAATCAAAAGCACCAGAATGACCAGCCCTATGAGATATCCATTCAGTTTGAAATTTCCTGCATGTATCATGGAAAATACATCCCACGGACTTGTTCCCTGCGCTTTACTGTATACACCGCCATAGCACATAAATACGATGATTACCAGGATCACATATTTCAGATATACAAGTCTGTCTGCAATCCGGTCCGGAATCTGCACCGGTTTCTTTTTCATCTTTTTACAGATCAGTCTGTATAATGCATTCACTCCATCGCCAAGACTTCCAAATGCACAGGCAAATCCACAAAAGAATCTGCCGAAAACAGCAGTATATACACACACCACAATAAGTACAGTAACAAATGATGTCAGCGCCACTTTTTCACCTGCACCAATCTGTGTAAATATATATTTCACACCTGCAAATGCTGCCGTGTATACCGACGGAATAAAGATAAAATACAGCAATTGGATGATTGCCCTTATCCATATATGTATCTTTTTCAATTGTTTTGCATTCATTTATTTTACCGCCTTTTCTAATGCCTGTTTTGTCGCATTCTTAATTCCTGTAGAACTGAACGTCGCACCACTGATCGTATCTACTTCTGCACTTTGCGCATCCAGAATCTTCGGTATAATATCTTTCGCCATAGTCAGATAAGAACCATCTTCTCCGTCAGCAGAGACAATATTTACTTCCTTAATCTTCTGCTTTTTTACTATTACTTCCACTTTAACAGTTCCACCAAATCCATCCGCTTCTCCGGTATATGTCCCGTCTTTATAAGAACCATTTTTTGACTCCTGATCTTCTAGACTTTCCACATTTTCGATTTTGGCATTCAGCTTTGCAATTTCCTCATCTTTTGCTCTGGCTTCCAGCGCGGAATTATATCCCAATATCAACCCGACGATCACTACAGCACTCATCAGGCGCATCCAGAATTCTCTCATTCTTCTCTTCCTTTCACTTGGTCTCTTTTTACTGTCTTTTTGCAGAAAGCAATGCGTTCTCACACGCATCCAGGATTGCTTTTGAAGTGCAGGTTGCACCCGATACTACATCAATTCCTTCTGTATTACCTTTCTCGATCAGCTGGCTTGTCACACCTTTTTTATTCGATGTTCCGTTTGCCGCACGGAGGATATATCTGTCATTTGATGAATCGCCGTCCCCTTTTACATCGGTAACAGCAACAATCTTGTCATCGCGCACTGTCACTTGTAACGTCAGATTATAGGCCGCAAAGTCTTCGTCCTCATCCGGTCTGCACAGCGCACGTCCTTCATAGATACCATTTTTATATACTGTAGCATCATCTTCGCCATCATCTTTTTTCTCCAGCAGTGCCAGTGCCTGGTTCAGATTCTCAAGAGCCTGGTCCACATCTTCCTGACTGATCTCTGTCTTATCTGCATCAAGCAGCTTCTGTGTGCCTTCCATTCTGGTCTTAAGAACCGCATAGGTTGCTTCTGTATAATCCTCTTGTTTCAGTTCTTCTGCTTCTTTCATCGCTTTTTCAAGTTCTGAAGTATCAGCTTCTTCCTTATCCGGCTCCGTTGTCTGTCCGTTTGTTACCTTTTCTGCTTCTTTTAATGCATTCTTCACTGCATTTATAAGACCATTTGAACTGTAAGTTGCTCCGGATACTACGTCCACATCCGTACTCTGTTTTTTCATAATATTTTTTACTACATCCATTGCACGGTTAAAGAATTTTTCATCATCATGATTCTTTGTTACGAGTACTGCCTTGATTGATTTATCCTGAAGAACCACCGCTACTTCTATCTCACCGTTATACCCTTCTGCCGTTCCGTAATAAATACCTTCTTTATACGGGAAATTGCCTTTGACAGTCGTATTGTCTTCTGTCTTAGAAGTATCTTCCGTCTTCGCATTCACAGACTGTGAATTACCGCTTACTGCAGCCTGACGGAGTGCATCTCTTACTGCACTCTTAATTCCGTTCGAACTGTAAGTCGCCCCGGAGATTACATCTACATTTGTACTCTGCGATGAAATAATATTGCCGATCAATGCTTCTGCGCGATTCAGATAACTGCTGTCATCATGATTCTCCACAACCTCAATAGACGTAATCTTTCCTCCGCTGATCACAACCTTAACTTTCAAAGTTCCTCCGAATCCGGTTCCTGTTCCATAATAGGTTCCATCTTTATACGCTGCCGCATCCTGCACGTCAGCCAGTGACAGTGTACTTCCCTGTACCGCTGCATTTCCGGACTGGGATTCTCCCGTCTCTCCACTGTCTTTTTCTCCTGTCAATGCATTCTTCACCGCACTGATAATACCATTAGAGCTAAATGTTGCGCCAGACACCACATCCACATCCAGCGTCTGTCCTGCAATGATCCTGTCTATCACTGCTTTTGCACGGTTAAAGAACGCTGCATCGTCCGAAGAACTTAAGATATCGATTGCCGTAATCTGTTTATCTTTGATCGTTACCGCAACAGTCACCTCGCCGGCATAACCGGTTCCTGTTCCTTTATAGATTCCGTCTGCCAGATCAAAAGAACCTTTTGCCTTGCTTTCTGTCTTCTTCGCTTCCTCGGCATCCGTTGTCTTTGTCTCTTTGGTCTGTGCCTGAGCTTTATAAACCGGTGCCTGATAGCCGCTTAACGACACCCCGATACAGGCTGCAACTACAATCGCCGAGGCGGCCGGTGCACCCTGTTTTATTTTTTTGATCACTTTTTCTTTATCCATGTCTTCCACCTCTACTTTTTCATTATGTTTACCTTATAATCCGATTGAAAATCATCCGCAATTCCTTCTGATACATATAATTGATCGTCATCCGTAAGCAGGATCACATCGAATTTATCACTATACTTCTTCCAGAATTTCTCTGCTTTCTCTTTTCCCATGATAAAAAGCGAAGTAGATAATCCATCCGCAAGTGTTCCGTCATCACTTACGATCGTCACCGAAATCAGTCCGTTCTCTGCAGGATAGCCTGTAGACGGATCAATGATATGGTGATAGTTCTTCCCATTTTTTTCAAAGTATCTCTCGTATCCGCCCGATGTGATAACTGCCTTGTCCTTTGCCTGCAGGATTCCAAGATAATTTCCATCTTCATCCGGACTTTCTACCGCAACTTTCCATGCGCTTCCATCTGGTTTTGCACCAAGAAGCTGTACATTTCCTCCAAGACTTACCAGACCGCTCGTCACACCGCACTTTTTATAAATCTGCATAATCCTTGAAGATGTATATCCCTTCGCAATGCCTCCGAAATCAATTTTCACATTCTTAGGCAGCGTGATTTTTTTTGTCTTTTTGTCGTATTGGATCTTCGATGCATCTACATTCTTCAGTAACGCACTCAGTTCATCCTCCGCAGGGATCCGGTAATTCTCCGTTGTAAATCCCCATGCATCCATGACCGGATAGATGGATATGTCAAATACTCCTTTTGTCTGTTTATATATTTTTTCAGAGCGTTCATACAAGTACGCCGTGTCATCCGAAACAACCGCTTCCCCGTTTTGATTTAATTTGTACACTTCACTGTTTTCATTTCCGGTAGACAACATTCCATCCAGTCGTTTGATCTCTGTCTCGGCTTTATCTACTGCTTCAGATGCATGCTCTCCATATGCTGTTACCGTCATATACGTATCCATTGCAAATATATCGCGACTCTGCTTTTCTTCACTGGAATTTTCACTTTTGGAATCTTCTTTTTTATCTGTCTGCGTCTGTGTTGTCTTGGCGGATGCCGTACTATTTCCACAGCCGATGGTTCCCATCGACACTACCGCACATAAAATGGCTATTACAATCTTTTTTTTCATTCTTATCCTTTACATCCATAGTTAACTTTGTCTATCAACAGTTAGCTTATGTTATTTTCAGTTTTATGCTTCTAACTCAATAAATGTACCATATGTTTTTTTCTGCTTCAATTCTTTTTTTGATATTGATATTTGTTATCATTTATTTTCACTGTTGATTTCTTGAAAAATCGAGTAGGAGGCGGTGACTAGCCGCCGTCCTCTCACAGCTCCTCTCACAGCACCGTACGTCAGACTGTCTACAATTAAGAAAAATGCTATAATAAAACTATCAAATTGGGATATATTTCCTGCACTAAAAAAACGCCACAAACTGTGACGTTTTTAGTACCATCTATATTTCAGTAAGCTTTCTTGATTCTAAAACTCACTTTTTCCATACTTTACAGTTACCACTGCAACGACTTTTTTATTTTCAAGCACTTCATAAATGATAATATAATTTTCTACAATCAACTGCCTATACCCTTTAAAAGCATAAAATCCATATTTTCTTTCCGCCCCTCGATATGGCTGTTCTTCCAAACTTAAGTTTCCACTTTCAAGAAATAAAAACTTGCTATCCCTGATACCTTATTCTTTCTACCAGCGTTTCCTTTTTCAGATTACTGCTTAAAACACAGGAAAGTACAATCTGCAACAGACCGACAAAAAAAATCATAATAAAAATTGGTACGATTGGAACATGATAAATATTCATTCCAAATATTCCATTATGCTTTGCATAGGAAAAAAGTGCATAGCCGAGCGGCAAACCAATAATCAAAGCTACGCATATGGTGCCAACCGTAAAAATCAGTCCCTGTAACTGCAGACATAAATTTAATTGTTTATTTGTCATGCCCACAGCCTGTAATACACCATATTCCTGCTTTTTTGTCGTAATATTCATGATCATGGTGTTTGCCATATTCATAAAACCGATGAGTCCTACAACCGCCATAAACAGATAACAGCCAAGCTTCATCATGCGGGTTACTGATTCTGCAGATTCTAACTGTGCATGATAGGTATCCATTTTTATATGCGAAGTATTAGAAATCAAAGTATTCAGACTCTGTTCCACAGATGCCACATCTTTTTTATCACAGTCCACCCACAGATAGCCATAGGCTGTTCCTCTCGGATTCATGGAACGGTATACACCTTCCGGAATGACAAGATAAGTGTCCGCACTTACAAAGGATCCTGCAATCTTTCCCTGATAGGTATAGGTTCCACTTCCATTTTCAAAGTTAAATGCAATTGATTCACCCGGAGCATATCCATCTTGTTCCATCCACGCCGACCAGCCAAAGAAAATATCACCATCCTTTACCGCCTGATCATAGTCCATAGAACCAATATCCCCATCTTGGCGCATAAAATCAAAATCCTTTTTACTCACAACAGCAGCCGGAAATCTTGTTCCGTTCAGATTTACAGAGACAATCTCTCTCGTCATGACATCTGTCACTCCCGGAATGCTTTTGATTTCTTCAATCAGCGAATCATTCAATGGATTATCCGTCAGAATCGTATCCAGATTATTCTCCGGATATCTTTCATCATACTCAGAAGAATAGTCAAGCTGCAGTTCAAATTGTCCATGATTAACGGAAAGACGTGCTTCATGCTCCGTGTCAATATTTCCCACATAATTAGAGATAATCACAAACAATGTGCAGGAAAGCCCCATTGTGAGGATGGTACCAATAGTTCTTTTGGGATTACCCGTTACATTTGCCATTGCCATAGAAAACACGGTGACATTTTTTCTGCCATTTCGTTTTCCTTTTTTTTGTGTTTCTGCATTTTCTAAATACCGTGTTGCTTCGATAGGTGAAATCCGTGAAACAATTTTCATTGGTTTACGCAGTGCCAAAGCAACGGTAAGAAATGATACGAAAATACATAGAAGCATAACAGGCAGGGAAAACAGAGGCACCTGCTGATTTTGGACTCCCATAGAGTCAGTTCCGGTTGATACAAGATTCCCCTGTTCTACCAGCCAGTTAAAACCGCATTTTGCAATCAGAAAGCCAAAAATCAATCCAACTGGTATTGAAAAAAATGTCAAAAAAATGCCCTCTCTGAAGATCAGTTGTTTCATCTGCTTTTTTGTCGCTCCGAGAGCCTTGATTTTTCCATACTCCTGTATCTTGTTGGCAATACCGACCTGAAAAATATTATAAATGACCACAACAGAGAAAAGTACAATTGCAAGAATCAAACCCCCGCATACCGCAATCGTTTCATAACTCGGCTGCAAGACCCATTGCAAATAGAGATCATTGACTATAACGTTTTTTTCTTCGATCCCACAAGCTGCTGCAATCTGCTTTATAACCGAATCAATATTATTCATAGATACATTTGCAGAATCATTTAAAGTAAAATAAATATTATACTGTCTGTCATTCTCTGCGACGTGCTCATCATAAAACTCCTGTGACCCGAAAGCAACATAAGATGCCTCGATGGTATACTCATCCCGATCATATAGGATTCCGCTGACAACAAATTCTTCCGGCTTATATTCTGACTGCATCCCTGCGCGGTAATCCAGTGTAACCGTATCTCCGATCTTTACATCACCATACCCCATTGCACGAAAAAATGCTCTTCCTGCGGCAATTTCCTGCATTTTTTCCGGATACTTTCCTTCCTTCAACTCATATTCTTTATTATAAGGAAGCATTTTTCTTGCAGTCTCATCCATGCAGACAAACCCGCCTTTTTCATTGCCTTTTATGATACCTTCGGTGCACATAGTGCCTGTAGCATCTATTTCCGCACGGCGGTTTACTTCTTTTAACTGCGATCCGTCTGCGGAAACAAACAGACCATAATTGCTTCCATATGATCCTGCCGCCTGACTTTTCTGTAAATGAATTACCCCATTTCCCACAGTACTGATGATAACAAGCAGCATCGTGGTCAGACAGATTGCCATCATGATCAGTATACTTCTTGTCCTGTTCCTTTTGTCATTGCTATATGCAATCCTGCTTATTGTCTTCATCTGAAATCCACCACCTGTCCGTCCTCAATCACCAGAATACGGTCAGCGACCTGTGCAATTTCGTCATCATGGGTAATCATTACAATTGTCTGTCCATATTTTTTTGCTGTCATCTTAAGCAGAGCGATTACCTCATCACTGGTCTTAGAATCAAGATTTCCTGTCGGCTCATCTGCAAATATAATTTCCGGACGATTCACCAGTGCTCTTGCAATTGCTACTCTTTGCTGCTGTCCTCCTGATAACTGATTTGGCAGATTATAAATCCGGTTTTCAATCCCCAGAGTTGCAATAATATCATTTACATACGCTTCATCCACTTTTCTTCCATCCAGCCCCAGTGGCAGTACAATATTTTCCCAGACATTAACAGATGAAACCAGATTAAATGCCTGAAAAACAAATCCGATTTTTCTTCTGCGGAAAACAGCAAGGGCATCTTCCTTCATCCTGTATAAATCTTTCCCTGCTAAAGTAACACTGCCTTTTGTCGGGGTGTCTAGCCCTCCAAGCATATGAAGTAATGTACTTTTACCGGAACCTGACTTTCCAACAATTGCGACAAATTCTCCCCGCTCAATCTGAATGTCCACCTGATTGACCGCTTTGACCTGATTCTCACCTGCGCCATAAAACTTACAAAGCTGCTTGGTTTCTAATATCACACTCATGTGTTGCCTCCTTTTCAATTCTGTAAAACGTACCTTTTCAACACGCTTTCTTTGCCTGTTTATATATTTGGTCATTTTTCAACCTACATCCAAATTGTATCAGGACAATCTTTCATTTCACTTTCAAAAAACGAGCAGAAGTCTTACAGAATTGTAAGATTTCTGCCCACTTAAAATTTAACCAACATATGGTAATTGAATCACAAACGTGCTTCCTTTTTTCTTTTTGCCGGAGGTTACCATGATTGTACCTCCGTGTTTTTCGATAATTTCTCTCGATAGAAAAAGTCCGATTCCTGTACCACTCTTTTCCATGACCTTCCTAGAACTTCCTCTGTAAAATCGTTGAAAAATTTTGTGATACTCATTCTGCGGAATACCAATTCCCTGATCCTCAATTTCCATTCTTACAAGATCGTTTCTTTTTTGTAACCGGATAAATATTTTTGAACCATCCGGGCTGTACTTGATTGCATTATCCAGAACGTTGATCACAGCTTCACCAAGCCATCTTTTATCCTGCATAACCATGCATGTTTCCAGCTCTTTTGCATAGTCAAAAACGAATTCAATTTCTTTCTCATCCGCTTTTGGATAAGTACAGTTCACAGCAGATATGACAGTATCCATAAGCGGAAGTTTTTTCTTATTAATCTGAATCAGTCCAGTTTCCATCTTGGATATTTCAAGAAGCGACTGCAATAATGTCTCCAGTCCATCCAGAGCACTCCGACAACGGATACGAAACTCCTCCTGTTCTGTGGCACTTAAGTCATTCTGCATCAGCACACTAAAACATGTATCCAAAGCTGCAACCGGTGTCTTTAACTGGTGAGAGATATCAGAAACCATTTCTTTCGTGCTCTCTTTTTCTTCCCGTGCTTCTTCCTTTAGCAACTGAATATGATGTCCGATTGCTTCAAGCTGGTCATTCAATTTTTCCAGTTCTGCTGGATTTTCCGTTTTCAGTAAAGCATCAAATTTATTTTCACGGAATCTGATCAGAATTTCTTCCAACTGGTCTAAAATTTTCTGATGACACGCATCTTCTTTTTTCTTCCAATAAAGTAAAAAAGTCAAAAGAAGCACGCATATCACAGTGCTTACAGCACCGGTCACCATAACCTGATGCCGGAATTGCATATAAAATGCATTCCCTTTATTTCCCCAGTATCCATATTGCTCCAATAATCGCCTTCCCTGTTCGTTGGTTTCAATATCCTTATCCTTAAGCAATTCCGAAACAGCATCCAGCCCGGAAAATTCTTCCTTTGCAGCAATCTCTGTCATAAGATTCATTTTATATTTATAATCTTCATAAAACACATATGTGGTAAAGCAATTTAATATTGCAAACAATACTATGACAGGCAAAACCAAGGAGAGCGCTACTGTGATCTTCTTGCGATATCTCTTTGTCACTGCCTTACCTCCTGATTCCATATATACCCAAGACCTCTGATATTCTTTATATAGACCGGTGCAGCCGGATTGTCTTCGATTTTCTCACGGAGTCTTCTGATATTGACAGCGATTGTATTTTCATCCACAAAATCCCCTTCCAGATCAAACACATTTTCCAATATTTGTGTTTTTGAAAGAATCTGTTTCGGATTCTGCAGAAAAAAAGTCAGCATTTTCAACTCCGTTTTTGTCAGACTGATTTCACGACTCTTTATCAGGACTTTCATTTCTCCTGTGATAAATACGATATCTCCCGAAATCATCTTGCCGACTTCCGTTTTCTCCTGTCTGCGGCGGAAATGTGCTTCTATTTTCAAAAGAAGTACCGAAAGACTAAACGGCTTTGTAATATAATCATCTGCCCCTGCTTCATATCCCATAACCTGATCCATCTCCTGATCTAGTGCTGTAAGGCAAATAATGTATGTATTATAATTGCATCTCATCCACCTTACAAATTCCAGTCCATTCCCATCCGGAAGATTCACATCACAAATGGTAACATCCACATTATTATCACTTGCAATTCTTTTCGCTTTTTTCACTGATTCTGCTGAAAAAACCTCATATCCGGATTTTCTCAGTGAGAATGTAATTCCTCGATTTAAATTTTCATCATCTTCAACCACGAGTATACCTGGCATAGCATATGCACCTCTCTTTATTAACTATCCAGAATAGAAATTAGCTTTTGTTCGCCTTCCGCATCCAAGACATATTAAAACAATACCGATTTATCTTTATCATTATACTACCACACCCAAAAACTTTTGTACATTTTTTCACACAGAGAACTTGCCACCGGCAACTTCTTATGATCTTAAATTTATAAAAGAAAATTACGAAAAATTATCTAAATCCAACGAAGTTTTTTACTCATCAATCACTAACAATGATGACGAACCCAAACAATTTAAACCTCTGTCAAATAAGTATTGGAAAAATCTGATTAATAAGATAAACGGATTTATTTTAATTGGTTTATATTATCAGAAAAAAAGAGGATTTATTGTTATCAAAGGAATCAGTAAACATGAATGTCGTTTAATTTATTTATATGTAGACGAATATTACCGGCAAAAGGGCATCGGAAAACATCTATTATCCGAAGCTAAAAATACTGCTAAGCAATTAGGTTATACCAAAATATCTTTATATGTATTATCTAATAACGAAATTGCACAGTCACTATATAAAAATTCAAATTTTAAAACCACAAAATTACGTATGGAATGTAGTTTGAACGAATAATATTTTCCATAAAAAATTATTCAATTTTTGTATAAACTTTCTTATCTTTCCATCAAAAAAATCTGCATCCCCTTACGCTCTTGGGTGGCGTAAGGGGTTTACAGATTTTTATTACTACTTATTCTCTACATACTGGAAGTTATTACTTTCTGCATAGTGTGTTTCCTAAAATGATAATTACCACGACATCAACCAAAATAATCCCCAATGCAATATATATAAAAAATGCAGGCAAAATATTTTCAAACAAGCTCATAGTTAATGCAAGAATTGCTATAATAGACATTCCAATTCCCATTGTTCTGCATAACTTCTTTTCATCATATTTTTCCTTTTCTTCTCTTGAAGCTGTATTATATCCAGAAATGAACCAGCTTCCATGTCCAGAAAGTAAAATAATAGAAAGTACAGCAAATATCACAAAGACAATCCACACTATCCAATCAGAGCCTGTTGCTAAATCTGCTAATTTCATTTACATACTCCTCCTTACATTTCATTTTCTTAATTCTATAAACTGGAATTTCATGAATTATCGCTTGCCTTAAACTTGCTGACACAAATCATTTAGTTTCCAATCCACTCAAATAGAATTGATATAACAAATACACCAGAGAAAATATACCAATTAACAAATACGCCACATTTTCTTTTAAAGATACTAGATACGATGAGAATACAACAAAGCCAATAACCTTGATTACCGCTTTAATTTTTCGATTTTCAATCTTATCAATTTTACAACAGATAAAACGTACTCCAATAACCATAGGAGAAAATAAGATTGCAATCAAAATTAATATAATATTTTGCTTATTAAAAATAAGCTTTGATAACTGTTTTTTCTCATTATCCTTGATGTCCAAATACTGGTATAACAATATAAGAGAGGCTTGGTCAGGAACACTTTTTCCCAATTCCCATTTCGAAATTGTCTGTCGCGTAACAAAGACAACATCAGCCAGTTGTTGTTGGGTTAAGCCCTTTTCAATTCTGGCTGATTTAATCAAATCTGATATTTCCATAGTTGTACTCCATTTATTATCTGTTTTTAATAGTGTCGCATAATGTTATTGCTAAACAAGCAACTATTACAAGAAAACTCATCTGATGTTTAATAACAACGCAAAATAGGCTAATTGCCAATAACATACCGATAAAAGCAATCATACTATACTTGTATATCCTAGGATGTTTTTGGGATAATGCATTCGATATTTTTACAATTACTGCTATCATAGGAATAATTAATACCCCCATAACACCAAATAAAATTCCAGTTGCAACAACACTCATTTTGTTTTTCTTCAATTCCTTCAACATAAAAAGAACCTCCTTTGTTTTTGATACTTTGATATTAAAATAGAATTCTTTTTATGTCACGCAACGCTTGTGAAAATAGGCGCAACGGTAACGATTTTCATTCTGGTCATCGAAAGCAAAATTCCGATTTTTCGTTCTCTGCGACTTCCCAATAAACGGGAATTTTACGCTTTCTTAATTGGATGTCTAATTACAGTTTTCCATTTTTCTGGGGCAACCTTTCTTGCATCAGACATATAAATCTCGTGGTGCAACCTATCTTTGTTAATATCATTAACATATCCATTTTGTTCTAAATAAGTATCCATAAGCGCAACAGTTGCTGGCTCATTATCAAAAGAACCTATATGCATAATTTGAACGCATAATCCCTCATCAATCGTAAGATACTCTGCTGACGAACAATCAAGTTTCTTCTTTTTCGTTGCTGTTTCTACCGCCCAGTCAAAATCAGCTTTAGAAATGAAATCAGGCAAACGGATAACAGAAATCCAGCTGAAAGCAGACTTATTTGTATAATCTACACTCTCGACATCATCCTGCCACCAAAAACCTTCCAATGGCGGAACAACATATTCAAAAAATCCTTCAATTTTATAATCAGTCTTGTAACTCATTTTTAATGTGTATGCAACAGCATATAGAACACTGATTGCTTGTTGATATGCTCCGCCTTCTTCATTTGGATTGCCTTTTCCTCTAACTGCAATATAATTTGCCTTAGGTACATTTACAATCTCTGGTTTGTTCTTCGGCATATAGAATTCTTTATACTCTTTTTTAAAATCAAAAGCCATAATAACCTCCAAAATTCCGATTTTCTCAATTCTCCAAACTTGAAGTTGTAGGTTTCTTTGCTATTATATCTTTAAAATTCGTTTTGCTTTCGCATTAACAAATTGGATAATCGGGCCTGAAATGATAACTGTAATGATTGTGCATATGCCAAACTTCCCGCCAAGCAAAACACCTATTATCACAACCAGAATATCTAATGCTATTCGAACAATTTTAACTTGCCAGTTGTTCTTTTCTGCCAAGGCAAAAGTAACTGCTTCATAAGAGCCACGACCAAGTGAGGCAGACGCATATAGTCCAGTCCCGACAGCAAACAAAATAACACCCAGCAACATGATAAAGAAGTTGAACCATCGATATGTACTGTAGACATGGCAGGTGGCAAATACATCCACACAGGTGCTGTATACAATTTGATATAGCACCGTCCCAATATGGATTTGACTTTTATCGTAAATTAATGCAAACAAAATCATCCCCACTGCTACAACAAAAGATGCCATACCGATGCTCAAATGAAACGTTTCAGCAATACCCTGCCATAGCACTGCGAGCGTGGCGCCACCAAATCCTGCATACAGTGCAAGTGTAATGCCATAGGCTGCAACAATGGAACCTATCACAATAATTATCAATTTCTTTAATAAGTCCCGCAATAGCAATGATTCCCTTTTGTGCTTATCAAACATCATAATTCCTCTATTCTACAAATTCAAATTGTTACACTTAAAAAAGCGGAATTTCACCATCATAGTTTTCTGCTTTTTCCAATAGCGGTCCTTTAGCTCCCATCGTAAACGCGATGTCGCTACTACGGATAGAGAGCAGCTCCATTCCGGGTCTCACCTTCAAAAAATCCATCATTTTCTTCGTAAGAAGAATTTGCCCCTCCTGTGAAATCTCTACCCAGCAGTAGGAACGCCCCTTGTATTTGATAAATTCGCCAGAACCTGCTGAGTAGTCAAGCAACGGTGGAGTATCGTCCAAAATGTGACCAAGTTTTGACGGATGCAAAAGGCCTTTCCGGGTGACGCAGAAGCCACCGGTAATCTTACTTCCGGTAAAAAGATATACTTTTCCTTCATCTGAAATGTGATATTCTTCCATTGCCTGCGGTGGAATCCGCAATGTTCCATCCGTCCGAATGAGTGATTTCCCGAAAATAAATTTTCCTCCCTTATTCATTTGTGGCATAAAAACACCTCCTGAAATTCCGATTTTAATGTCTCTATTATACCATAATGATACTATTATAAAAAAGGAAAAAGAGCTCCTTCGAGCTCTTTTGATTCAGTTCTGTAAACTTGAATTTATCGTCTTGTTCCATTCTTATCAAAATTCTTTTTTAATGCTATTTCTGTTGGGAGAATAGATCCAATTAAAGGAATAAGTTGAACACCACAGATAATTCCTCCTATACTCCCAACACAATCTTCATTTTTTCCAATTAC